>JAEOTF010000228.1 GCA_016840025.1 Candidatus Hodarchaeota archaeon | reverse complement strand
CAATTCAATTAAGGAGTATTTACAAGCTAAAGAGATTATAGAGTTATTTGAAGTTACCATTACTCTCTGAGGTTTTTATTACATTTTTAGAATTATCTTATAAGTCAGTTTCTTCAACCATATCTTCCTCATAGTCGGAATAATCGTAGTCATCAACGCTATGGTCAATATGCTGGTCAAACTGGTTTTTACGCTTTTTTGTCTTATAATTACGTTTATAATGTTTCTTGTCAATAATATCTTCATCTTCTAAGAAATCACTGTCATCAATCTCATACGTGAATCTATCATATTCAGGAAAATCATCTTGTCCATATTCAGAAAAATCATCTTGGTCATGATCTGTGAAATCATATTCATCGAATCTTAAGTTCCTTCTCCGCCTTCTATGTCGTCTAGAGGGCTGCATCCTTTCCACCAGCTCCATAATTATACTATATAGCAATTGTTGATTTTATAATATAAAAAATTTTCCATTTAAGTTAAGGTGCAATTTAAGTAAAGTTTATACACTGTCGCAAGAAACCCCACTCATCGCTGGCGTGGGTGGGATGAATTGCCACTCTTCAGGGCTTTAACCCTGATTTTCAATATACTCACGAATAGTCTCAAGACACGCGTTCCCTATTGATGCACAGAAATACCCTTACTCCAAAAATTCTTCTTTTTCCAGAATTCCTGTTGTAATTCAGGATATTCGCGCCAAAGATACCGTGAACTCTCCTGTTTTAACCGGCTGACTATCTGCGCGGGTGCTAGATGAGGTGGACTAGAAACAAGGAGATGGACATGATCTCGATCCACTTCTCGCTCTTTAATATTGAAGTCCGACTGGGTGGCTATATCTTGAAAATAGGTCTTGACTCGCTTCCTGTACTGATCTAGGAGGGGTTTCCGCTATTTTACCCCAAAAATCAGGTGATAAACAATTTAAAATTTGCAGTAACTCTTCCGCTGATCGGTCATTATTCAATCACGCCACAAATCCCTTTCCGCCACCGAACAGGGGTCACTAATTCGACTTTAACAGGTTTGGGAAGCCCCGCAAGTTTGACATAGCGCCCTAAATTCTGCATTCCCTTGACCAGATACCTCCTGCCTTGAAATTGTACAATATCTTTGGGTTGATATTTGTAGCGTTGTCTACGGATACTAACCCGTCCTTTGTTGGTCTTATGCCCTCTATACTTCCGCAAATTCTCTTCGTTCAGATTCTTGTTGCGGGTGCGTCTGCCACTGCATAATTCCTGCCCACTCGCTTTCTTGCCTGTCCGGGTGTCTAGGTATTTCGCATCGTAGAACTTCTGGAAAGACCGCTTATTCCGTCTGACCTGCTCGAAGGTTACAGACGTCGCTCTTTTTTGCGTTGTGCCATTCGTAATGACAAATGCATCATTGGGATGGGATTTAGACAATTCTAATTTCTTGCATTTCATCTTGGTCAGGTAGCCATAAGTGTGGTCGCAGTCTAAAGTATTTACCAAGCGCCATCGGACTATAGACATGAATGTTTCGGGTTTAAAAGATTTCAATTTCGGTCTCCAGCCGTACAACATTCCTTTCTCCTTATGATTCTTTGGTGTATGGCATTTAATACACAGAGTAATCAAATTACTCGGCCTATCACTTCGGTCTCCGTTCAAAAAACCGATATGGTGGACTTCGAGGATTTTTTGCTTGTTCTTGTTTTTGCAGTCAGGGTTTTGGCAGTTGTGATTGTCTCGGTGTAAAATATATTCGCGTAAGTTCCAAAAACCAGCTTGGTCGCCTTCTTGGTATTCTTTGCCTTCAATGGCGGGATTTTTAATCTTCTGGATATCAAAACTTCCAACCTCGGTAGTTACTCTGGTAATCGGTAGAATAGATTTAAGTAACTCTATAAAACGGATATGAGAGTCTAACTTATGCTGGATCGAAGGTGCTAACCAGCCTTCCTTTCTGCGTCTATTGTTGAATCTAGGTTTTCGATAGCGTAATTGATTTCTTCGTTGGGTTCTGTACATGGCTCTTTCGGCTATTCTCTCTGACATGCCTTCAAGAAGACGTAACACGCCTGCAAAAAGTTCGTCTCGTTCGGTAATTGCCGAAAAACCAATGTAAGTGTAGCCCGAATCAATTCCGAGTTCAATCTCTTGCTTGTAACTGCTAGAGCCAAAGTTTAACTGGACTACAAAGGGATCATACATAACTATCTTCGCTTTACCTGATTGGAGGAGTACCCGCGCCTGACGGGGAGTAGTCGGCATTAAGGGGTCACCATGTCGGTTTAAGACGAAGACTTTGCTTATTGTTTCATTCACTTTCATTTGTTCTTTTTTCTTCTTCATACAGTTCTGGTCAGGCTAAAAGAAAGCCTGGCTCCCTAAAAGGGAGTTGTCCACTTTGCCACTGTTACTAGAGGTTTCTTGTCAGCAACACTTCGCTTAACCCTGTAGCGATGTTTAATCACTGACCGCAGAGTGTCAGACTTGTGGAGTATCCAACAGTGCCTATACATTCTCCGTAACGGACTACACCACCTTTGCAGATGATGTTGAGGCTAATCAACAGGGCTTGGGGAGGGAGACCTACTCCAAGCCCACAGATCGCTTGCGTCTGTGGGTTGTTGACTCACATAATATAATTGCTTATATTATAGAAACAAATAAAGAACAGTCAAATTCTTTCCGCTAAATTCGGGAATACGCTTATCCAGCTTTTTGAGGTAAAACAGTGCTACCTGTAACCTTTAGTCCTTTTAATGACCAATATAATCCCGCTGTTGAGATTCTTCAAGGCTTACAACTTGAAAGTCATGATAGTCCAGCACGTGTCAATTCAATCAGGAAACACCTCCTAACACGAGAGGATGTTAAATGGTACGAAGTAAGTGAAGAATGTCCCATAGAGCTTCTCTCTCAAGTCCATACGCCTGCTTATTTGTCGTTTCTTCAAAACATTAGTAAAAATCTATCAAAAGATCAATTTATCATCCCGGATACTTTCCCTGTTCGTTATTTTCCCCTTCAACTTCCTTCAGATATTAAATTACAAGCTGGCTACTTTTGTTTTGACACCTTTAGCCCTTTCACTGCCTATACGTATCGTGCTGCTTCCTTAGCTGCTACTTGTGCTATTGAAGGAGCTAAACTTCTCCACTCTAAACCCGTTGTGTATTCCCTAACGCGACCACCAGGACATCATTCGCAATCCGACCTAGCTGGGGGATTTTGTTTCTTGAATAATGCTGCCATCGCTGCCGAATTCCTACGTCAAACTTATTCCCACCGAGTTGCTATATTAGATATTGATTACCACCATGGAAATGGAACCCAAGAAATCTTTTATAAATCAAATGAAGTCTTTTTTGTCTCTCTTCACGGTGACCCTTCGTTTTGTTTTCCATATTTTTCAGGCTATTCTGACGAAATTGGTAAAGGTAAAGGTAAAGGCTACAATCTCAATCTTCCGCTCCCCAAAGGAACATCAGAAGAGCAATATCTAAAAGTAATTGATAAAGCCATCAAAAAGATAAATAAATTTAATCCAGAAGCTTTAGTGGTTTCAGTAGGTTTTGATACCTACTTTAAAGATCCTATTGGGACATTTCATCTTTCTGAGGAAAGTTACACTCAAATTGCTTCAAAGATTCAAAAATTAGAAATTCCTCTTCTCCTAATTCAAGAAGGAGGGTATAATGTAAAGCATCTCGGCAATCTTGCTAGCTCATTCCTAAATGGTTTCCTTTAATATATATGTTAGTGATTTCGAGAGGTAATTTTTTACTGTGATTTATAGATTGTATTAAGAGAGAATAAAATGAAACGAGAACGTCTATACGATGGAAAAGAACTGGAATCACTTGAAGCCCTTGATTTATCGAAATGTAATTCTGTAAATGATCTAGTTCGTAGTATGGCGAAGACTTCTTTCGGAGGACGTCGCTTAGGTGAGGCTGCTGACGTATTAGAGGCGATGATCAGAGACAAAGACTGTTTTCGTGTACTTACTCTCTCAGGAGCTATGACACCTGCCAAACAAAGTCTGGTAATCTGTGAAATGATTGATCGTGGTTGGTTTAACGCAATTGTTTCAACGGGAGCACTGATGTGCCATGGTCTTGTTGAAGGGGTAGGGATGAAACATTATAAAGTAGATCCCCAACATTCTGATGTAGAACTCTATAAAAAAGGATATAACCGGATTTATGATACAATAGAACCAGAATCTAACCTTGAAGCACTTACACCTATTATTCATAACGCTCTGCAGGCAAAAGAACCAGGAAACATATCAAGTCGAGAATTCTGCGAATTAATTGGAAAATATCTTTCTGAAACTACTTCTCATCATGAACGAGGGATTTTAAAATCTGCTTGGGAGAAACAAGTCACGGTTTATATTCCTGCTTTTACAGATAGTGAATTAGCCTTTGATCTTCTTCTTTTAAACTTAAATAAAGGAATGGAAATAAATTCTCCGAACGATCTAACCGATATTAACACTAATTCTTTTCCTATTTCAATAAATTCCTTTGTTGATCTCTGGGATTATACTACCCAAATCGCAAATGCCGACAAAGTTGGTATCTTTACGATAGGTGGGGGAGTTCCTAGAAATTGGGCTCAACAAGTTGGTCCAATGCTGGAATATTTCAATAGTAAACTTGGATGGAATATACCTATTAGACGATTTCAATATGGAATCCGAATATGTCCCGAACCATCACACTGGGGTGGTTTATCCGGCTGCTCTTATTCTGAGGGCAAAAGTTGGGGAAAATTCGAGGATACCGCCTTAACTGCGGAAGTTTTGACAGATGCGACAATAGCGTTTCCAATTATCGTTAAAGCTGTCATCGAACGTTTTGATAAAGAGGACTAAAATTAACCACTTCTATCTTCCTTTTTTTGCCCACTCAATACTAAACTTGAACCCGGTAGATAGAATGGAAGGTTTTCTTCTATATAGGAGAGAAAGTTAAAGAAAGATTTTATGGAAGTTTTAGGACGGGGTTGATGTAAAATAGTACTAGGAATAAGATTTGTCACCGAGTGGATTGACCATCTCTTCTCAACTATTAGTCCTAGATCCGACAATTCTTTTTTGAGGTTATAATCGGTGAACAACTTAATTTTCATGCTAATGGCGTTATGTATACCATCATCATATAAATAGTTTATCGAAATATGAGATAGTGGGTTTTTGCTTAATAACCTAAGACTGTTTCGAAAAGAAGTATTAATTCTAAGTTTTCCGTGAATAAGAGGATCAATTAAAGACCATATCATCTCAAAATTCCATCTACTATCGACTTCTATGAAAAATGTTCCTTTTGT
>JAEOTF010000227.1 GCA_016840025.1 Candidatus Hodarchaeota archaeon | reverse complement strand
GATGTACCTGTTATTTATGGTGTAGGGACCACTCCATCTGTGAGAGAACTCTTCAGCAAAGTGGATGTACAGTTATTTGAGGAAGGATTTATGGCTGGACTTCATGCACTCATTGTAAAAGAATGTATGAAAAAGAAAATCTCTAACTTAATATTGCTGGCTCAATCCCATTATCGGTATCCAGACCCTGCAGCAGCAATCTCGATAATAAATTCCTTAAACAAACTATTACAGCTAGATATTGACACAATGGAATTAGCATCTCAAGCTGAGGAGATTCGCTTAAAGACTAGAGAGCTAATGCAGAGAACCCAACGTTCAATGCAAGGAATACAAAAAGAACAGGAACAAGAGATACCTCTGATGTACGTTTAGGAGATGGAATCAATGCAAAGACGTAGAAGAAACATCTTCGACGAGTTTCAAGCTTTGAAAAGAGAGATAGAGTCTACCTTTGAAGAAGCTTTCCACCCAATGTGGGATGTCAAGAATAAAAAACTTGAACCACTTGCACATTTACAAGAGACAGAAGACAAGGTAATAATTACAGTTGATCTACCTCTCGTAAAAAAGAAAGATATCAAATTGAATGTGTCTGATGACATACTGGAAGTTGACGCATCAATGCAACGCTGTATAAGATTTGAAAAATGGGGTACCGTCCAGAGGCAATGTGAATTCGAATCATTTTATAAGGCCATAAGATTACCCCGTGGAGTCAATGTTGATGAGATGAAAGCAAGATTCGAGAAAGGCATCCTCACAATCGAAGTACCTAAGAAAATCAAGCAATACAAGATAGAGATAAACTGAAAGAATACCAGCTGAAACTTGAATTTAATCTTCATGAATCTTTTTTTGTTCAATTGCTAGCGCGCGCGCTAATCTTTAAAATACTCTGGCCAGAATTGGATTAAAGGGAAAATTTTGCTTTAAATCGACTCACCTATTAATCTATAGGATAATTACTGCTAACCAGTCTTTTTTTCGCGTGCTAGGTATGTCATATAATGATCTGCATTCATAATGCGCGCACGCCTAGCTAACTATTACTGCTCTGTGTTAGTAAATAAAAGTCATTCGTCAGTAGTAACAATGCGCCAACAATGTAACCAAAGCCTGGAAAAAGATGAGTCATTAAAGCGCGCTTTATACTCTAATTTTTATTAAATTAATCAAGTAAATTATTATACTAATTATGATTAGAATAGGCGAGGTTACAAAGATAAAGTTGTTACTTCTGTATACGTAGAGGATTATCCATGGAACTTTTTCTAAGAATGGGACTCTCTCCAAGAATAGAGGAGTGATAAATAGTATGACTCCAAGAATTATCAGGATGGCTCCCCAAAACTGAAAATAAGTCATATCAAAATCCATAACTTAGCCTCTATAACACTTCCTAAATAAACTTAGGGCTTAGTGGAGCTAGCTAGTGTGAGTGCATGTTTTCTAAAAACAATTCTTTGGAATTGAATACAACAAAAAGAAATAAATGGTTTATTGGAGAAAAACATCTGTACTGGTATCTTGACATAATGGGAGGCTTTTAATATTCCTAAGAAAACTCGGGGTATAGAATATGGTGGACTAGTGAGACTGGTTTGGGATAAGCGAAATCAGGAAGAGGTAAAATTGACCGAGGAGAAGTTCAGAAAATACGTTCAAAGTGGTTGGATGGCTTACAGTGTAAATATTGATAAAGAGAAGGTGCAACTTTTTGATTTTAACCCTGATCTTGAAGAAATCTTTCTAATCCCTCTTGTGGAAGGCGGTTAGTTAGCGCAACCACTCATAGTTTACAACTGGCTAGAAGTGATAACTTGAATAATTGTTTATTTATTAAGCTAGCCAGCAAGATTTAATGGATTATAGACTTTTATTCAATAATTTTTGAAAAGAAAGGGGGTAAAGAAACCCGTTTATCTGCATTCTGAATCTATTGGGGATATTGTTAATAGTGTATATTTTTTATAAAAGTTACTATGGGATGAATAATGACAGAGTATGAAGGAACACTTCTAAGGGTGGATTTGGATCAGGGGAGAGTAGAACGAGTTAAAGTTGATGAGAATATTCTAAGGAAGTTTATTGGAGGAACAGGTTTAGGAGCTAAATTCCTTTATGATGAGGTATTACCTGGAACAGAGTGGTTTGACTCAGAAAATAGATTGATCCTTGCAGTGGGCCCTCTTAATGCAACACCTCTAGGTGGTTCTGGATCTATTTCAGTTGTCTCTAAGGGGCCTCTCACGAACGGAGCTGGTTGTTGTCAAGCAAACGGTTATTTCGGTGCATATCTGAGACTTTGTGGTCTTAATGGAATAATTGTCAAGGGAAAAGCTCAGAGTCTTAAGTATCTATATTTGGACTCGGAGTCCACGGATCTCAAGGACGCTGATTGGCTTGCAGGTATGGATACTTATAAAACCGTTGACTTGATAAAGCATGAGCATGACTGTAAAGAGCGCGACATGGCTGTTGTGTCTATTGGTCCAGCTGGAGAGAATTTAGTCAAATTTGCAGGAGTATTCGTTGATCACGGTCATTCAGCTTCTCATAACGGGTTAGGTGCTGTTATGGGTTCAAAGAAGCTTAAAGCCATAGGGATACGTCGTGGAAATTTCCAAGTACCTATTAACGATGTTAATCAAGTTAGAGAGATTTCTAAAGAACTTAGAGAAAATGTGAAAAAACAATCAACATGGCTATATGAGTATGGAACTCTAAGTTTAATGCACCGTATTGCTTCTGGGAATAGGCTTCCTGTGAAGAATTATACAACAAGCACTTGGAAGATAGATGAGGATAAATGGCAAAAATTTGGTGCAGAGTATATTAGAGAGAAATATTCTGTTAGAAGAAATTCTTGTTGGGCATGTCAGATACATCATTGTGATATACTGAAAATAACTGAAGGGCCATATGCTGGCGAATTATTGGAGGAACCGGAATACGAACAGATCGCTGCTTGGTCATCAGCCATAGGGCAAGAGGATGTTACAGCGGCATTAATGTTGAGCAAAGAGGTTGATCGATTAGGAATGGATACTAATGAGGCTGGTTGGGTTGTTGGATTTGCTATGGAATGCTTTGAGAAAGGTATTTTCACGAAGGAAAAGACTAATGGCCTAGACCTTTCTTGGGGAAATGCAGAGAGTGCCAGATTATTACTCAATTTGATTTCGTGTCGACAAGGAATCGGAGACATTCTTGCTGAAGGCGTTATGCGCGCTGCAAAAAGTATTGGTGGAGAAGCAGTGAATTATGCCATTCACACTTTAAAGGGAAATACTCCCAGAGGCCATGATCATCGCAATGGGCCTACTGAAATGTTTGACACAAGCATATCAAATACGGGTACTCTTGAAACTGCTGGCGCGCGCGCTGTAAATCCTACATGGGAAGAGATCGTGAAAGCGAATGTTCTTAATAAGGGTGCGATGATTCTTGAAGATTCTTTAGTGACATGTCGATTCAATACAAGGACGAATATTCAGCTATTATGCGAAGCGGTCAGTGCTGTCACTGGATGGGATTTCTCTTGGGAGGAAGGAATGCAGGTTGGACTGAGAGTTGTCAACCTTCTAAGAGCCTTTAACACTAGGCATGGAATAATAGGTCGAGATACTGATAAACCGTCGGTCCGATATGGTTCTACTCCTAATGCAGGTCCATGGAAAGGAAAGAGTTTACTCAGTGTCTGGGATGATATGCTCGATGCTTACTATTCTGGAATGGGGTGGGATAAGTCGGGTAAGCCTCTGCCAGAAACTCTTGAAAAAATTGGCTTAAAATATGTATCTACAGATCTGTGGCCTAAATTAAAATAGGAAGATTTCAAATTTTTTTAATCTTTTATTTTTTAAATTAAACCTCAATTCCAGGGTCTAACTAGCTGAATGCAGTGCGCGCTAATGTGGACACCAATACTTTAAAAGCAAATCTACTACTGACACTTGCTGTACATTATCAATATACCCTATTTTTGCTCTTAAGATGCTTTATTCCCAACTTAGTTTCTGTCAATTCTTGTTTACTGGAAACTTATGTTTTCAATCGATATTTCTTGCTGTAACATATGTTTTCGAGAGTATTATGCATGTCTAAGTATGGATTCAATGTTTACTTTTGGTATATCTAGTGTTGCTATTAGGCGAGGAATTCCAAGCGGTCCGATTATTTCAAATGATTCGGGATTATGTGCGATAAGGCCGAGATGCAGCAGATCAATTGCACAGCTACTAGTTGTTTCTCCCGGCTTCACTCTAAGACAAATGTCCTTCTTGGTCGTTCCTAGGCGAATACCGAACCTCTTTTTTATGCCTTTAAGGCGTCTATGTCTAATTTCTACAAAGGGTTTATCGATTCCCAGAATGGGCCCTTTTATTCTTATGCCGCCCATCTCGACTACTCGAGATCCTGCCTGTATCAATGCTAGCTAGCGATAATAACTCTAGCATTTACTAGAGCTAGCTTAAAAAGATGAGTAACTAGAGTAAGGATTAGATTTTAGTACCAATCCCAAAAAAAGTTCAAAATTTAATTTATCAAGGCGGAATGGAAGAAACATTATTATGCTTCTTCGCGCGCGCGCGCTAGCTTAGCTAGCCATGGTACAATTGTAGTTATTTGAAATAGCACGCTTATTACCTACATAAAAAAGATAAAACAGTTGAGCATAGTTGAAGGAAATACAATTAAAATGGAAATTGATTCTTATTACTTTGTTTATTCTATTGGGACTTTTTCTATCGTTCCAGAAAGGGCAAGAAATAATAATAGATGATATCTCAAAACTTAATCCTGCCACTTACACTTCTTTTGAAGGTATTTTAGATTTTAATTCTATGATCAATGTAAAAATTATCGGTTCATTTATCGCACAAGGTGGAAATACAAATGACATCCAAATCTACATTATGGATGAATTTACTTTTGAAAATTGGAAGAATGGGCATCAAAGCGAAAGAATATATGATTCAGGACACGTTACTACAAGTTTTTTTGATATTTCAATAACTACTGACCATTTCTATATCGTAGTTGACAATACTTTCTCAAACTTCCCAAAAAATGTTACCTTAACGATACAAAAGATATACGATAAAGCCTTTCTAAGTCTGCCTTATTATTCAATTTTTACATTAATAACTTTTGGTATAATGGGCTTTGTCTTCATACTACCATTTAGAAAATCTGAAGGAGAACACAAAAATTGGCTCCGCCTAGGTATAATTCTAATCTTAATAACTGGACTTAGTTGGTTTTACTTTCCTAATATGATTACTTTAATTACTGCTCTAACATCACTTATTATTGTCCTACTAACATTCGAAAATATTCAGCTAACTAGTAAAACAATCGATGAAATGAAAGAAACGAGAAAACGACAAACTCGACCATACGTAATAATTGATGTAGAACTCGAAGATTATCTGATGTATCTTACAATTAGAAACATAGGCAACGGTATTGCTAGGGCAGTTAATATGATTTTCAATCCTCCCATGAGAAATTCGAGAGGAGAAATAATTTCAGATATACTTATCTTCAAAAATGTCGATTATTTTCCTCCAGAAAAAAAGGTTCGCCATCTTTTT
>JAEOTF010000226.1 GCA_016840025.1 Candidatus Hodarchaeota archaeon | reverse complement strand
ATTTTCAGAATAATCCCTTTACGATAGATTCTTCGAATATCTTAGCATCTTCACCTTCAATACATCAAACACTATCAAAAATATTGAGTCAAATCTCAGATCAATGATCCTTTGACATTCTCCGCTCCCTGAATGGAAGCGGATTCACAGATCTAATCATTTAAAGTACTTTTTAATACTCACTTTTCAATCCTCAGTATGAAATATCCACTAAATCAAGCTATATGATTGAAAAAAGGAACTTCTTGAGTAGGTATGAAGCGAAAAAAAGAATAGAAAAACTCAAAGTTTTAGAACAGAAAATCAATAGAGTTTCTATTTAACGCTAAGATCATGCGAGGTTTACCATTTTGAAACTTGAAGACTTACCTCGGGAAGAATTAGTTAAATTAGTGCAGATGTATGCAAAGAATTGGCTGGCACATGATGGGTGTTGGTTTCAAGCAATTGAAAGGGAAAGAGGGATGGATGAAGCGATGCACTTTGATACTGAAGCGTGGCGACGATTTTCTCCCAACGAAGCTAGACGAATCATGAATGAATTCAACATCCCCCCAAATGGGGGACTCGATGCTCTAGCTAAAGCACTTAATTTACGGCTTTATGCAGCAATAAACGTTCAGCACTCGGAACGAGCAGCCCCCAATAAACTAATCTTCGTAATGGATGAATGCAGGGTTCAATCCGCCCGAAGGAGAAAAAACATGGAAGATTTTCCATGTAAGCCCGTGGGGATTGTTGAGTATTCAAAATTTGCAGAAACTATTGATCCTCGAATAAAAACCGAGTGTATTCGATGTCCACCCGATCCATGCCCCGAAGGAACGGGTTATTGCATGTGGGGATTTACAATAGAGGAAAAAAAGAGAATAAGGTGATTTTAATGGCAAAAACAACGATGAGACCGAGAGAAGCTATGTATCCAAATCCTGTCGCGTTGATAACGTGTGGTAAGGGTGATGAAACGAATATCATCACTTTAGCGTGGGTAGGAACAGTTTGTTCTAAACCCAAAATGGTTTCTATTTCTGTAAGATCGTCAAGACACTCTTACCAACTTATAAAAGATTGTGGTGAATTCGTTATAAATTTCCCAACTGTTGACCTGTTAGAAGCGGTGGAGATCTGTGGTACTAAATCGGGTCGAGATTCCAACAAGTGGACAGAAACAGGCCTCCATCCCGATAATTCAACGGTTATCGAAACACCTGGCATTGCAGAATGCCCTATTAGTCTGGAGTGCCAAGTAAAACAGGTTTTAGATTTGGGTGCGCACACCATGTTCATTGGTGAAGTTCTACAAACGCGAAGAGATGAAACATGGGATATTACTCCCTCTCCTATAGTGTATATGCACGGAAAGTACTATAAATTAAATGAAGAAGCATTAAGGTAATAAAATGGAAAAATACGGACAAGGAAGGGAAATCGTACAAATTGAGGGAAGGTTAATTTTAATAGGCAAAGGTATAGAAGAAGAAGGCGATAAGAGATCTATCTCTATTCGCAACAAGGTGATTTATGTATGAGGGTTACATTACAGTTTTGGGATGTAGATTTGCCTTTTAAGGATGAAACTAGACCGCAGATGGCTTTTAAAGGTACGATGGCCATATTATTAACCTTTGATTTAGCCAACCACTTTACCTTCAAGCATTTAGATCAATGGGTTGACCTAGTGAAACAGCATACTGATTCAGCCTTTCGACAGATCTATTTGATAGGAACCAAAACCGATTTAGAAACTAACGTTAGTGATGAAGAAGCAACTCAATATGCTCAGAAATTAAGTACAGTATTCGATATGGAAGTCCCATTTTATAAAACATCTGCTAGGATGCGTAGTGGGGATCCGTTTCCATTAGATGCACTTTTAAAGAAAATTGCAGTAGATTTAGTAAAAGATATAAGCCTAGAAGAGATTAAAAAAGAAGATTCAAGATTCATTGCAAAAATAGTCATTTTAGGCGAAGGAGGTGTGGGAAAAACCTCTCTTCGAGATGCTCTAGAAGGAAAGAAATTTTCTACACAGTATTTGGCTACTATAGGTACAGGTTTCAATTTAATTGACACTATTGTATCACCCGAGGATATAGAGCCTTATATTGAGCCTGAAGAACTAGAAAAAGAAAAAATAGCTCCAGAAAAGGAAACTGTTGAATTTAAGGAAGAAATGAAACAACTTATACCCGCTAAAGGAAAAGCAAGAAAGAAAGCAAAAAAAGAAGTTGCAGAAGATCTAGAGGAAATGGATGATTTACTGGCAGGAATAGGAGAAGAAGTAGAAACATCTGCAGATATAGAAGCAGTCCTTGGAGCGGGTCCAGCACCCGAATTACAAGAGATATCACTTGAGGAGGGAGAAGAGGAAGTCCCACCTTCAGCGGCACGAGGTGCGGCTGCGCCACCTCCGAAACTTACGCCACCTAGTGAACCACTACCTCCCCCTCCACCCGCACCAGGAGCGGCACCTCCACCACCAGCACCCGCGGGAGCACCTCCACCACCAGCAATGCCATCTGCTAAGCCAAAACCCCCACCTGCACCAACACCTGCAGAAGCACCTGCACCAATACCTTCTCCATCTATTGAACCTGTGCCACCACCACCAACCCCTGTAGGAGCACCAGCAGGAGGACCACCTATGACAGGACCTGAAGATGACAGTACAACTGAATTAGAGGAATCTTTTCGGAGAGAATTATTGTCTGAACTCAAGGATCTTAAAGAAGAAGCTGAAGATGAAGAACAATTTGAAGATATGGAAGAAGAGGAATCACTTCCAATTCCAGCTACTGAAGTTGCACCTACTCCAGAACCAACTCAAGCCCCTGCAGAACCACCAACCCTTGTTACTCCGGCAGAGCCAGCACCTTCTCCGCCTCCACCATCAGAAGAAGTATCGAAACCTCTTCCTGAACCTCAACCCGAATTAGCTCCAGTCGATGAGAAACTTAGTCATGTAAAAGAGCTTATAGAAGCGAAGAGGAAGCGTAAAAAGAAAGACGAAGAACCATTAAAACCTGCTAGACCGCTTACAAAACTAGAACGGCACTCATTGGTCTCATACTATAACAAAATGAATCCGTACAAGAATTTTGAGCTGCAAGTGAAGGTAACTGAGCGTAGAGTAAAAGTTACAGAAAAGCCTAAAATTCGTCATGTTCGTGGGATGCTGACGGTAGAAAAGGAAGAGAAGGAAATTCCGTTAGTTCGAGTAGTCCCAGTATTTCCCGGATGTTTAGTTACACCAAGAGAAGCAGATATCAATATTGAAGATCCTAAACAGAAGTTAAAATTCTTTATTACGCCACTTGCATTAGGTGATGTACCAGGAAGGGTGGAATTTTGGTACAAGGGACGCAGAATATCTATAGTTGAAACACCCGCTAAAGTCAAGAGCCAAACAACTACAAAAATAATGGCTGTATTAGGCGCTTTTTTTGGTGCGAGCCCTTTCATGCTTGAGTTGATGGGGGTCGACCTGAATGAAAACATTCGACAAAAGCTAATAGAGTGGTCACAAAAATACTACCCAGAAATAGAGGATTTTATTCAAACCGAATTTATACTCTTATTTGAAATGGGGCTTTTTATGTTACTGCTTGGAGCAGCATTTGTACTTTTCCAATGGCGAAAACCACAGAAGACAGAAACAACTGCAGAGAAAGCATTAAATCTTGGTTAAAGGACTGGAATAATCTCTAGTCTCCCTTTTTAGAAAATATGTCCAAATTTCAGCTGATGAAACTTAGTTTCACAAAGAGTGAATCCGAATTGTATATTTATAAAGAGGTTATTCGCTACTAGTCTTTACTTATTTTTGAGAATAATGAAAGGAGAAAAAAAGTGAGTGGTTACACATGAGAAAAAAGGATATGTCATTAGTACTGATCTCGTTTGCTCTTTTATTCATGTCTTTAACATCAAGTTTCACGCCTAGACCCGCTCAAGCAAAATATACACCAACGTTCGATGCCTATAATACGAAGGAATCAATGATTCTAACCCCTATCTTCACACCTGATAATGCTTTAGAGACAATCGCAGCATGGATTCGAACTGCACAATCTACGTTAGATATCGAAAATCAGTATATTAGGCAATTTGATGAAACAAAAGACTGGAATGAAGACCCCTCTCCAATTGTCCAAGCGATTCTAGACGCGAAGAGCAACGGAGCTACTATTCGGATAATTGTCAGAGGAGATAGCGATGATGACTTTTTTGCAGATTGGGCGATAACACAAGGCATTCAAGCGCGATACATGGATGAACTGGACAATCACAATAAGTATATCTGCATTGATGGCACTACTACGATTGTTTGTAGTATCAATTTTTCAGAAAATGCATTTATCAACAATCGAGAGGCAGGAATCGTTATTCAGAACACTAACGTGGCTAATTACTGGACTACAATTTTTGACGCAGACTGGGCGATAGCAACAGAGCCATCCGCCTATAAACGAGTATTAAATTCTGATGACGATGAAATGCTAGCCCCTGCGAATCCACAAGCCCCAAGATTTGAAAGTCATACGGATTTCCCCGCCGAAAACTTTACTGGCACTTATAACGTAACTTTATTCTGCAATCCAGATAATTCGGATGAAGTAGTTTTTAAATATCTGGAGTCAGCGAAGGAAAGCATCTATGTGAGCATGTACACTATCTCTAGACCCAAATTCAATGATACACTAATCAATTTGAAAAAAGATAACCCTGCCCTAGATATCCGAGTATTGATCAGCCGGAGAAGGGTAGGAGGATATGAAAACGTAGATACTAAAGATGCAGCAGAATCATTGGTAGATGCATTAATACCAGTATGGAATTCAACTTCAGGACTGAACTTCTATCACAACAAGTACTGGATTATTGACGGCAAACATACGTTTATCTACAGCGGGAATTGGTCTCCACGATCTCTCTCAGAAGAAAAAGTGGAATACAATAAAGGAGAAGTTAATCGTGATTTTGGAGTTGCAGTTGCAGACGCGCCAGATATTGCTCAATGGTATACTTGGATGTTTCTTAATGACACGGATGCAGGTTCTGCTTGGGAATTACCCGTTGGGGTAAAAGTTACTCAAATAGCAAATGGTGATGTCATAGACGGAACCATCACAATTGGAGCACAGACAGCAGGAGAAATCACAGATGTGAAGTATCGGTGGGATTCAGGCAATTGGAAGACTTTCGGAACGAGTGCGGATGGGGTTTATTCGGACTCATTTGATACAACATCTAAATCGAATGGCATTCATTCTTTTGAAGTTAGAGGTTATCTTAACAGTCAAGAGTTCACCGATAAAGCAACTGTAACGATAAACAACGAAGATACTTGGAAGGTTCTCATTACTGAAGTGTTATATAATCCAACAGCTCCTGAAGACGAAAAAGAGTTCTTTGAGATCAGCAATGCACATCCCTTTGATGTTTTGATCCATAATTGGGCAGTTGGTGACGACAAGAAGACTCTAACATTCCCAGAGGCAGCTAACATTGAAACGGGTGAAAGTATCATTATTGCCCGGGATAAAGCTGGATTTAAGAGTGCTTTTGGAGTAGACGCAGACTACGAACTTGATATGAGTTTGTCCAACACGGGAGATTATGTCTTCTTCCAGAATGCTAAAGGTGAATACATAGATGTCATAGCATGGGGAGTAACAGCCCCAGATGGGAGCCAAGGAATCGCTGCTACGGCAGAAGATGGAGAGTCTATTCAACGAACCGATTTTACTAAAGACACCGACAAGGGATCCGATTTCGTTCTTGGAGAACCAACTCCTAAAGGTGAAGTAGTAACAGAACCATCGGAAGAAGAAACTGCAACTGCAGTAGTAAGCATCCCTGTGGAAGTAATAATACTAGGTGTTATAGTGCTAACTCTTATCGGTAAGACCAAAGGAAAACGAAAAGATAACTGAAACTAATAAGCCCTCTTTTTTTTTCTTTTATCGCATAAGAAGAAAGTGAAATGTTTACCGCTAATGGATGGCATGAATATGGAAATTATGTCTTTTCGAATTAGCACTTGGGAAAAAGGAAGACAAATTGCAGAAAAATTGGGAAGAGAATTAGGATTACGACAGGAAGAACGGGATTCAACGATATATCTACTTGATGAGGATGAAACAATACGAATTAGTTTTGCCATGGATGATCGCGGATTTACCTTTGTAAAAGCAAAATTCCCCACACCAAAGGCGGAAGATGGTATTACTAAACTTGATTCTTTAAAAGTGGATTTTCTGAATAAAATTCTAAAGACATCATTTTGAACTAAATCCTCCCTTTATTTTTTTTTACTCGGGCATTTAAGCTAGGTTCATAATTGTAGTTGGGAAACTCGAAAATTTTAATAAGTTCTCATAATAGAGACCTTAATTCATTCAAAGACAGCAAAAGTGAAATAAGTCAATTTAAAAGACCTTATTCAACTTAAATTTAGCATCCTTTGCAACTGGATTACACAAATTTCCAAAGTTAAGAAAAGAAGGATGAGATATAAAATGACAGACGACTCCCCAAAAACACTTACTTTTCAAGCGGAAATCCAAGAACTGCTCTCCATCCTAGCTAATTCGTTGTATATTCATAAGGAAGTATTTCTCCGGGAATTGGTGTCAAATGCTCACGATGCACTTAATAAGATGCGTTTTGAGTTACTTACCAATCGGAATGTTTTAGATCCTGACACCGAGTTAGTTATTGAGATAAATTTTGATGAGGACAAAAAAACACTCACAATTTCTGATACAGGAATTGGGATGGATGAAAATGAATTAGTGGCTAATATTGGAACAATTGCAAGTAGTGGTTCACGTAAATTTTTAGAAACTGCACGTGCAAAGGGTAAAGCAGATCTCGAACTTATTGGTACGTTTGGTGTAGGTTTTTATTCGGTTTTCATGGTTGCTTCCGAAGTAAGAATACGTTCTCGCTCATATCGACTTGATACCAAGGGAGTTGAATGGATTTCCGAAGGAAAGTCGGGTGAATATACAATTTCTCCTTATGATAAACCTATAAGAGGGACAGAAGTAGTCTTATCTCTTCAAGAAGATGCTAGTGAATTTCTGAATGAATATAGAATAAAAAACATAGTGAAAAAGTACTCAGACTTTGTACCCTTCCCAATCAAACTCAAAGATGAAATAATCAATCAACAAACACCTTTGTGGCGGAAATCCAAGAAAGAAATTACCGATGAAGATCTCAAAAAGTTCTACAATCAGGTCCTCCTCCAATATGATGAACCCCTCTTTAATATCCATTTTTCTGCTGAAGGAACGGTACAATTTCATAGTTTGCTCTTTGTCCCCGAGAAACAAAATCCTAGCCTTTTCAATCCCGAAACTGATTGGGGGTTGAACTTGTACTCTCATTCCGTCCTTATTCAAGAGTATTCGAAAGATGTCCTCCCTCAGTATTTCCGTTTTGCGAAAGGAATCATAGAATCTTCCGATTTACCTCTTAACATCTCTCGTGAAACAGTTCAGTCAACCCGAGTTCTTGCTACTATAAAAAAGAATATTACAGGAAAAATCCTAAAAGAGTTGGATAAATTAGCTTCAAAGGAGAAAGAAAAGTATAGCAAATTCTACCGCGAGTACGGGGTCTTTGTTAAAGAAGGTATAGCCACAGATTTCGAAAATAAAAAGGCATTAATGAACCTCTTACGTTTCCACTCAACAAAAGAGGAAGAAGAACTAATCTCCCTTGAAGCCTATACTTCGCGTATGAAGGAAGGGCAGAATAAGATCTATTATCTTGTTGCCGATGATCTGGAAATTGCACGTAATTCTCCCCATTTGGACTATTATCAGGCCAATGATCTTGAAGTATTACTATTTACTGATCCAATTGATAACTATCTTCCTATGCATTTGACTGAATTCGAGGATAAGCCAATTTTTGCTATCGATCAAATCATGGAAGAAGAAAAGGATGAGGAAGAAAAAGAAAAAGAAGAAGCAGATGAAATGGAAGAAGAACCTTCTGTACTTCCTAATCTTATCGAAAGAACAAAAAAAATCCTAGGGGATAAGATTATTGATGTAAAGACTTCATCCCACTTAATTGAAAACCCCTGTCGTTTAGTTAGTCCAGCTGACGCTATTGCAAGTAGTATGGAACGCGTTTTTCGTTATATGGATGAAGGGCGAGCGATTCCCAAGAAAATCCTAGAATATAATGAGAATCATGCCATAACAAAGAATCTCGAGGAGCTCATTTCTAAAGACTCGACAAATGAGATTATTGATCTAACCATTGAACAACTATTTGAAAATGCACTTCTTCAGGAAGGATTCCTCACTAAGCCTGGAAAAATGATCCCACGGATACAAACTATCTTAGAGTTAGCTGTTCAAAATTCGTTGAATGAATCTAAGAAAGATAACAATTGAAAGTCAACAACCCACAGACGCAAGCGATCTGTGGGCTTGGGATGGGTCACCATTTCAAGCCCCGTTGATTAGCCTTAACATCATCTGCAAAGATGATGTAGTCCGTTACGGAGAATATATAGGCACTGTCGGATACTCCACACGTCCGGCACTCTGCGGTCAGTGATTAAACATCGCTACAGGGTTAGGCGAAGTGTTGCTGACACGAAACCTCTAGTAACAGTGGCAATGTGGACTACTCCCTTTCGGGAGCCAGGCTTTCTTTTAGCCTGCCTAGAATAGTATGAAGAAAAGAAACAGACCTAATGAATGTGAATGAAACAATGAGCAAAGTCTTCGTGTTAAACCGACTGTTGGCGAAAAGGCATTTGTCGAGTGATTGAACCTGATTCAGCCACTTCATCCCACCCACGCCAGCGATGAGTGGGGTTTCTTGGCTATGTAGTATAAACTAGGATTAGAAGATTTAAGCATTGTTAATAGGATTGAGGGGGTTTACTAGGATTAGTTCCCTAAGGGATATGAGTTAGGCTGCTAAATTGATCTTACTAAGTTAAAACTAACAAAAACTGAACATTAGCCTCATTAGTGTGCTTTAGTGTTCTAAATGTTTATAAAATTCTCTTGTCTTAATTTCCGTAGGAGTTATTCTTGTGGGCTATTTTTAACATACCTAGCTCAAACAAACTCATTAATAGTTTTTAACAGGAGACGCAGATTGGTGAGTTTCGTACTAGAGAAAGAGAGCGAAAAGAATCTACTAAGGGAAAATCATAAGGTATTTAAACATTTAGACAATATTGGAGTCATAGTGGTAATCTTAAATGAAAAGGGGGAAGTAACCATGATTAATCAAGCAGGTTGTCAGGTTTTAGGTTATGAAAAAGAGGAGCTAATAGGTAATTGTTGGTTTGAGAGCTGCCTACCACCACGATTTAGGGATGAAGTACGGACTGTTTTCAAACAGTTGATGAACGGAGAACTTGAGCCTGTTGAATATTATGAGAATCCTGTCTTAACAAAAAATGGTGAAGAAAGACTTACTGCTTGGTATAATACATTATTGAAGGACGAAGATAACAGAATTATTGGTATGTTAAGTTCAGGAGAAGACATCACCGAGCGTAATAAGACAGAAAATGCGTTACGAATTAGCAATCGCCTCCTCGGTATCACCAATCGACACATCGAGATTAACGCCTTATTTGAGGAATTTATTGCAGAAATTCAGGATTTTACGGGTTGTGAAGCGATCGGGATTCGTATATTGGATGACTATGGCAACATCCCTTATTCTGGTTATAAGGGGTTTTCTCATAGCTTCTATAAGTCAGAGAGTCCGCTATCGATCAATTCAGACCATTGTATGTGTATTAACGTCATCAAAGGGGAGATTGATCCTTCACTTCCATTCTACACAGAAAATGGCTCTTTTTTCATGAACACTACCACACGGTTTTTAGCGACTGTTTCTGAAGAGGAGAAGGGAAAGACCCGTAATGTGTGCAATGCATACGGGTACGAGTCTGTGGCGCTCATACCAATTCATATCGACGCTAGAATCCTTGGTTTAATCCACATAGCTGACAATCGAGAAAATATGGTTCCATTATATATGATTGAAATATTAGAAAGAGCTGCGATGCAACTGGCGCTCGCATTCCGACGAGTGACAATAGAAGAAGCCCTACGGGAAAGTCATCAGGAGCTTCAGAAGGTTAATGCAGAATTAAAGGATTTTGCTTACATTGTCTCTCATGATCTGAAAGCACCACTTCGGAGTGTTAATCTACTAGCTGAGCAATTATTAACTAATCACGTTAACGGGTTGGAAGAAGAAGGTAAAGAGAATTTAAGTTTATTAATGAAACAGGTAAGACGCATGAATAGCTTGATTCAGGGAATACTCGACTATTCACGCATTGAACGCGTCCAGGAAGAAATTATTGAAGTTGAATTAAGTGAACTTCTGGTAGAAGTGATTAATCTACTAGTCCCAGCCAATAATATTGAGATAAAGATTGAAACCAAGTTACCTACTATTTTCGCTAATAGTACACGCCTTTTCCAAGTCTGGCAAAACTTGTTGAGTAATGCAATAAAGTTCATAGATAAGCCCCAAGGTTTAATTACTATAAATTGTTTAGACATGGGCGGGCATTGGCAATTTAGCATTACAGATAATGGATCTGGGATTGAAGAAAAGCATTTTGATAGAATTTTCAAATTATTCCAAACTGTTCATCCACAAAATGAGATAGATAGCACAGGAGCGGGATTAGCAATTGTTAAGAAAATTATTCAGATTTATGGAGGAGAAATTTGGGTAGAATCAGAAGTGGGTGAAGGAAGTACCTTCTTTTTTACTCTTCCCAAATAGATTATTATAATAGTAATTAATAAATATAAATCTCTAAACTAATTGTTGGAGAGTAAACTTTGAGCGATAACGAACTTTCGTTCTTACTTGATGATATTTTCTCAGAAAGTGAATCACCTATTTGGGAAGCCGCCTTAATTGCCTCTGGACTGTCACCACATTTAGATCCAGATAAATCTCTATCTTTTTTAGAAAAGGGGTTGCAATCAAATCAAGTACGTATCAAAAGTGCTGCAGTAGCAGGATTAGGGTATTTCAACACCCCTAGTTCGAAAAAAGGATCTAAAAAAGCATATAGGCTTTTAAAAAATACTATAGGTGAACAAAGGGAAACCGTTAGTATGCTCGCTGCCTTATCATTAGGAAAATTAGGTTTTTTCTCTCATTCAGCAAAATTTCAGAAAAATATATACAAAGAAACCTTAAAACTCACAAAAGAGAAAGATTCATCATTAATTCAAGGGAATGCTGTGGGATTGGGACTTTTAAGCAAATTCTTCCCAGAAAAAAAGTCAATCGACTTGTTAATGAAAGACATCAGTGAATTACGGAATACCGACGACCCCAGTTATTTTATAGTAGGATTAACTCTTTTTGGAATTGCTTCAGGACTAATCAATGAATCTATAACGGCTATAAATAGACTTCTTGCATGGATCACCAATAAAGCGGCTAAACGAACTGTTGCAATATGCCTAGCGTTTTTAATCTCCCTTCTCGAGTCAGATGACAGAATGAATCAACTAAAATTTATAATTAATAGTCAAATTGAATATCAATCGCGAATCGGCCCTAATTCAGCAATTGTACTCTCTTATTTACGTATGTTGCAACAGAATCATGATTTAACAAGCTTTCTAGACAATATGCGTGAATGGAAAGAATTAGAAAGTGATTATCAACAAATTTTTGAGATACTAAACCAAAATTCCAATGTTGAGGAAATTTTACGTAGGTTATTGGAATCTTCAAACTTGGATGTAAGAATTGCTGGAATAAACGCTAGTTTCTTCTTAGAATGGGAAATGGGTGATGACAGAATCATCCAAAGATTTTCGCAGGATTGTCTAAACCTAGCAGGCGCAGGTCCTTCCACAATGGATAAACTATTAGCCATTCTTCGAATCTTTTCAATAGCACTAATGAGAAAGGATTATGCTCTAGCAGATGAAGTAAAGAGATTTATGGAATTTCCCGATTCAAAGATTAAAAAATTCACCGCAATATCATACACTGTGCTTTCTTCCTTGAAAGGGGAAGTAGGATCAATTGTCAGTCAGTTTCAAGCTGAAAGAGATCTTGACATTCAATGGGGCCTCTTAGTGGGGCTTGCATTGCGGGATTGGATTTCTGCTCCACCATCGCCCAGTTTAGCTAAACTTCATGATTTACGAGATGAATTATTAATCGGCTTAGTTCTTCTGGACATTGGTTTTGTAGACATTAGTATACCCCTATTATTGTCAGCAATCTCTCTAAGTAGCTAAATGATTTTCTCACAAGAAAAGTAGCGAATACAAATAAAGTTATCATTAGAGCGAGAGGCATAGGCATACGACCTTTGATTTCATCGAAAATGGGATTTTTTCCTAAAAATTGGTACAAAAAGAGTATAACTCCGCTAATATAGCCAAATACGAGTAGATGAAGGCTAGGAAAATTAAAAAACGACCGAATTTGGTTCGAAGTGTTTTCTCAGCTTCAGATGATGAGGAAAGTGCTTTAGTTTACATTAGTTAACACATAACTTCTTAATAGGATTCATATATAAATCCTTCAAGAACATTTTTTAGAAGGATTAATGAAAGGAACTAACATCTTTGATTATTCTCACTCTTATTTGTCCCAATCAAATGGTAGAGAAGAGAGTAAAATATGAAAATAGATAGGGTGAATTGCCAGTGTGGTCTTACGGGACTGAATTAGAATGGTGGGAACAGATTTTAAAACCAACAAGTAATGGATTTCTTGTCCTTGGTATTATGTTGTTTATTTTAGTCGTTGTATTTCAAGGACTTCACATATTCGATCATGATGTAGATCATGATGTAGATCATGATATCTCCTTTGATAAAGATATATCATTGGATCATGATGTAGAAGGTGGCATAGGACATGATGATTCTGCCACCCCTCTCTTTCTGATGGCAGCGACCTTTCTTCTTACCTTTGGTGGCGTTGGTACGATTTTTTTTGAAATGGAGATGAATTCTTTTCTTCGGTTAGGATTTATCATTTCACTGCCAATATTGACTTCATTGGTAGTTTCCTATCTTTGGAGAAAACTAGCAGTTTCTTCGCTCTCTGAAGTAGCAGCGGACAGAATCAAGGTCGATATGGAAGTACGTTGTATTACCTCAGTCGACGAAAAAGGAGGACTAGTCCATGTCAGGGTCGGTCCCCCGGAAGATACAATTAAAATGGCAGCAAGGGCTCATCCGGGGACGATCTTTAAAAAAAGAGAACCAGGATATGTAATTGGCAAAGAAGGTGGCCAACTTATTATTGATAAGTGGCCCCTGCCAAGAAAATAAAACGATTTTCAAAAAGGAGGATAAATGATGGCAGATATTGCTTATGGTGATCTCATATTTTATGGGATTGTGATAATTGGCGCATTATTAATTCTTTTCTTGCTCTTCTATGTAAGTCGGTACAGGAAGTTTAAACCAAATGAATACGTTATTCATTTAAGGAATGGAAAAGTTAAGAAAGCCGGCACGGGTGGACGGGTTTTTTTGTATCCGTTATTCGACGAAATAATCGTTATTCCAACTACGGTGCAACAAACATTACTTGAAGCAAAAGAACAAGTAGTAAGTCATGAATATCAAGATGTGGCTTTAACTGCTTACATTTATTGGCGTGTTACAAAACCTGAAACTTCATTCTCAAAGGTTTCATGGGTCAGACACGAAGACGATTATGTAGAAACAGTGATTAAGAATACAGCTGAATCAATCATCCGAACTACCTGTGCGAACATGCCTATTGAATCGATCATCAGAGAACGAGAACTCATCATCAAGAGCGTTACTTCAGAGCTTCATACACTGGTTTCAGACTGGGGTTTAACTATCGAGAGTGTTGAAATCCGTGATGTTGAAGTGCTAGACGCAAAACTTAAAGAAAACCTCGAAGCAGACAAAAAACTTCAAGAAGAGGAGAAAGCGAAGGTTCGTCGTGCAGTAATGGAAGAAACTACTCAGTTACGAAACCTCGATGTCGATCAAAAGACAGGTTTATCAGAACAAGAAGTAAATTTACGAGTCCAAGAGAAAGCTAAAGAGCGGGAAATACGGGTTCAAGAATTAGAATTGCGACGAGTTGAAATCGAGGCAGAGACTGCGAAAAAGAAATTATTAATTGAAGCGGACGCTGAAAAATACAAACGAATTACCCAAGAAATTGATGTCGAAGTTGAACGAGTAACAAGACAAGCAGAAGCTATGAAAACGCAATTACTTGCTCAAGCAGAAGGTGAGGCGGCGAGAATTCGGCAAAAACTCCTTGCAGAAGCAGAAGGACTCCTTGAGCAAGTTAAAGCAGCAGATCAAGCATCAGAACGATTTATTCAACTGAAGACAATGGAGATGCTCCCAGAAGTATTTAAAAATATGAAAATCGATAATATGATGGTTTTAGGACAAGGTGAAGACGCGTTCCAATCTTTAGCCAACGCTATTCTCCCCTTTGTTCAAATAATAGGAGATATGAGCAAACAGAAACCGAAAGAGAAGAAAAAATAACCTAATTTCTCTTTAATTTTTCCCTTTTTTCCTTCATTTAAAATTAAAGCTTTTTAACCACTTTATTTCTCTTTTTTCGTGCTATTTCTTAAAAGGATTCAACCGTATGGCTCTTTAATACGAGTTCAAAGTATGAGAATCTCTTAATTTTCTCCGTAGTTTCAAGAGAAGCTAAAAAAAGAGCTAATAGATGAGAGACAGGCAATTATATGCTTGTTGGTAATTCTGTCTAATAAATAACTAAAAATAATGACTTGATATAGCGGGAACTCTTCTTAAATGCATAATAATAATAATCCTGGAAAATGGTGAGAAATACAATGAAAGCACTAATAACTCTAACTCCCGTACAGAGTAAACGGCTTATCGCAGAAGGGATTATAAAACATCCTGATATTCAAAAAGCGCTGAAAAAAGGAAAAATATTGATGTGTCGAGGGACTACAAATGCATATATTCTTGAAAAACTGTTGAACAAGCCTATTGAGAAGAATCGCTACGTAGCAGGGCAAATAGTACCAAATGTTGGATTAACTGGTTGTCCAGCGGATGATCGATTACCCGAAATCCTGTTCGTCAATGGTACTCCCGAAGAAATTAGTTTACTTCAAGAAGCTGTTGAAAAAATGGGAAAAGGAGACGTTATCATCAAAGGAGGAAACGCACTTGACTTGGATGGTAATGTAGGGGTTCTCATGGCACATCCACTGGGTGGTACAGTAGGGGTAATTTGTGGGCCTGCACTTGCGCGAGGGATTAGGATTATGATTCCTATTGGCTTAGAAAAGATGATAGCGGGTGATGTTCATGAATATGCTCTCGAATTGGGAAGAGAAGAAGTAGATCTCGCCATGGGTAATAAAGTGGGACTATTCCCTATACCAGGAATAGTGGTTACAGAATTAGATTCCCTTGAACTTCTATTTAATGTTTCAGCGACGCATGTTGCCAGCGGTGGTGTGGGAGGAGCGGAAGGATGCGCTGTCATTCTCATAGAGGGGACTAAAGAAGATGTGGAAGAAACTTTTAATTTTACTCGAACCCTGCAAAGAGAAAAACCCTTTCAACCTCGTCTCTAATTTTGTTCAATCCCTGCAAAGAGAAAAAATACCTTTTTAGAAAGTACTCTTTATCTTTGTTTAAGCTCGTAGGGTGGAAAATTATGAGTGAAGAGCCCGAAAAACAGTTGGAGACATCACCAAAAGCGGAAGAGAAGAATGAAGAACCACAAAAACGGCCCGAAGAATCACCAAAATTAGAAGAAAAGCGGAAGAAGATAAAATATCAAAGGAAACTGAGTATTGGAGTAACAGTCGAGGAAGAAGAAGAAGAAAAAATGATTGAAGAGGGGACAGAAGCAAGATATCAAGCCGAAACACCCGCAGGTGAGGAACTTACGGATGTTCAAGAAAAAGTTGATGTAATGCTCCGTGCTCTTCAATCAAACCAATTGATGGTACGCGCTACTGCAGAACAACAGCTCAAAGAATTGGGAAATCCCGCTGTACCTAAATTAATTGAAGGATTAGGGCGTAAGGACTTCTGGACTGTACGATTCAGCTGTGCAGATGCATTAGGGTTTATTAAAGACCCGCGTGCAGTAGAACCGCTTATTTCTTATTTGGCAGATGATGATTCCGATTTCCGAATGAAAGTAGCTGATAATCTCGGCAAAATGCATAAAGTAAATGGCATTGAGAAAGCAGTTGCACCCCTGATTGAAACGTTGGCCGATAACAATCACGAAGCTAGAGAACATGCAGCGTTAGCATTGGGAAAAATTGGTGATAAGCAAGCAGTTGACAAACTTATCACTAAACTTCAAGATGAAATTCCTGAAGTCCGTTTTGAAGCTACACGAGCGTTAGGGAGACTAGCTGATCCGAAAACTGCACCAGCATTGATTGAACGCCTCGAAGATGAAGCAACAAAGGTAAGAGCAGCAGCATCCCTCGCATTAGGAATGACCAGATCCCCATCAGGAATTATACCGCTTTTAAATGCTAGACTTGATAATGAAAAAGCTGTCAAAGAGGCAGCAGCCTTAGGCATCAAAAACATTGCAGAAAGGGATATTCTTGAACAAGTCGAACAAGCTACTCAAGACGATAAAATGCTCAAGATTCAGTACTTCCAAGATACAGGTAACGCTCTTACCGCAGCAAACGCTGAGACCCAATTCCCAAAGATATTTGAAATTCGTGAAGAACTTAAACAGGAATTTCTACCGCCTTTAGAAGAGAAAATCAATGTACTCCTTACAGAACAAAGGGAAATAGCGGATAATCTTGTAGAAGGATTTTCTGTAATGCGCCAAATTACAACCGTACAGGATTTACAGGTTCTCAAATCAAAAATGCGAAGCGATAGGATAAAGTTGAATGCTGTGGACTTCCGTCCGTTTAAAGAGCAACGATGGATAATAGAGGATCTTTATGGACCATTAACCGACGCAGAAATATTATACCGAGATAATGAGAAAGTAATGGCAGAACTTGAAAATGTTATGCATATGAAAGAACAACAGCTCAAAGAAGCCGCAGCTGCAGCTGCAGCTGAACAAGCTAGTGAATAAGAGAATTTTCTCTTTATTTTTTTATTTTTTTTTTTTCAAAATTACCTAATAAGTCTTGAATCTTTTGCTCAAACTCTTCTAATGTTTGTGAATTGTCTATTTCAATATCAGGGATGATTTGATCAATTTGTTGTTCAGTTGAGTGATTTTGCCACTCTTCCCACATTTTATCATCTATTTTGAGATTATCTCGTTTTTCAATCCGTTTTTTGCGGAGTACGGAAGGAACATGTAAACGAACAATAAGAAAATCTTCTTTTTGAAGAAGAGTTACCTCGTTTAGAAAACGAACATCATCTACTACTGTTTTTAGGCCTTGGGAGACATCTTCTCGAGATTGGCGAACAACAACACGAATCCAAACATTTTCATCCCACTGACGATAGAATCTACCTGTTTCCTGTAAAATATCACGTGTTTGTGGTAAATCGATTTCTTGTACAATTTCTCTAATTTTTTGGGCAATTGACCGCTGTTTATACCCAGAAAGTGCTAATAAATTAGCCATCGTGGTTTTTCCAGTTCCCATCCGTCCTGTAATTGCAATTTTTGATATTGAAGAGAATTTTTCTAGGACGGACATCATTATGATGATCCTTTATGGGAATAATAATAACTTCTTCCTTTATCATTAATTTAGTAAATCAGAAAAAAAGGATTAGACAATCTTGTCCGATGAAAGCAGCCGCCTAATGGAACAATTGACATATAAAGCAAAAATAAAAGCGCAGAAAACCCTTAATTTACTTCGAAACGTTGCTTTTGAACTGGAATTGAATCTCGAAACCGAAAAAAAGACAACCGAACTAGTGGTAAGATATTTTCTTCATCAACCTGATACTAGGACAAGTCCTGCGATACTCCTCTCGGCATTACTTTATCACGCAGGGAAAATCACTAACTGTAACATTTCACGCATGGATCTCTGTAGAGTGTTGGACGTCTCCCCCAAATGGGCTGCAAGCCAATATCGCAGCATCGTGCAAAGAATTGACAAAAATATGCTGTAAGTTTTCTTTTCAACCAATATACATAGAATGATCCAGTTGTTTGGCAAAATATACTATTAGAAGCTTTTTTTATGTCAAAACTAGCTAAATCTCTTCATAAACCATCTCGAAAGTTTATGGAAGACCGAGAGACAAAACTTAAAGATGAATACTATGAGACAACACTCAGTTTTTGGAGGACCTGAATATGGTAGATCTTAGAAATAAATTAAAAATTTCAGATAAAGCTCTGAAATCGGTAAATGATTTTCTTCTAGATGAAAATAATCCGCTTATAAATGACATTCTGCAAATTATCGATAAATATGGGGGACCAGATGAGATCAATCGAAAAGCGGAAGAAGCGGGGCAAATAGACAATCTAATAAAACGATTGGAAACAAAAAAGCCGGAATATGTCAAAGATCTTGAATGGTTAATAGAACAAAGAGACAATCAGGCTTTCATAAATATTCCCGAGTACCGACGAAAGATCCTTGGGGATAAGGTCGACGATATTGAATTTGATGAAGACTTAGCAATAACCCTGGAATTATCGGCCTGTCAGTATTTTCCTTTCTTAATTGAAGGTGCAAAACAAGCGATAGAAAACAATGAACTACTGCCAGGACGAGTAATAAGAGTCCGTAAAATGAAAGAACAAGAAGATGACGGCGATTTACTTGCTATGTGCGCTGCAATGCAGATTATTGGAGCCACTTGGGTCGAGACATTGGATACAAAAGGAACTATGCCAGGACCAGATGGTTTACCTGTCAATATACATTTAGGCGGACCCCCGACTATCACGGGCTATTTTGGTGGAATCGGGCAACCTAATGATCTTGCCATAAAATGGATTGATGAAATGTTATACTATTATACAGAATATGGAGTGAAACAAGTTCTTAACATAAATCCAGGAACTATCCTAATGGCTTATATGCTTTATAAACTTGGTATAAACAATGAATTCAAGATATCTGTATTCGTTGGAAATGATAATCCCTTCTTCAATCTCTGGACACTGATGACCGCCAAATTATTTTCAAGAGACGATGGTACGAGTCCACTCATCGGTTATAACTTAGCAAATTCCGTGAATAATGAAACAATTGAGATGGCAGCATATATTCGTAAGAATTTCGGTTTTGAAGATGTAGTACGATTAGAACATCATGTTATTGAAACATGGAAGAGTATTGTACGGCAGGAACCGACACCCTATGATCGGCGTGATCCAGAGTTAGTAGAATTAGGAAAGAAAGTCAAGAATATTTCAGCGAAACATGAAGGTGGAGATCCAGAGACGGAAAAAACACGAGAACATCCGACAGATATTTTGGATTATTTCAGAGATAAAAAGGAGATAATTGAATCAGGGCATTGGGATTTCTTAAAACAGAATTATCTTGACCGCCAAGAGTCTATTAATACCACTGCCCGAATCCTTACGGAAAATGGGATAGCGGTTATTGCAGCTAGGAATCTCCATCATAAATAAATGAGCAAAAATTCATGGATGAATGATAATGACGCCAAGTTTAGATATAAGGGGTGTAATACCTGCTATTGTGACTCCTTTTGATAAAAAAACGGAAGAATTTAATGAGGAACGCTATCGGGCGCTTCTTAGGTATCTTATCGAGAAAGGGATTACAGGGGTTGTTCCAGCGGGAACTACAGGTGAATTCCCAAATATGACTTTCGAAGAGCGAAAGAAACTCATTGAGGTTACAATTGATGAAGTTAATGGTAAAATCCCCGTTATTGCTGGAACGGGAGAAACAGGAACCAAACTTGTCGTGGATGCGACAAAACATGCCCAAGATGTCGGTGCTGATGCGGCAATCATTGTTACGCCTTACTACCTTAAACCAGGACAAAAGGGACTCTATGAACACTATGGTACAATTGTGGATAAGACCGATATTCCAATAGTTTTGTATAATATTGATGCCTGCACAGGATTACGCCTTCCTTGGACTGTAGTAGAAGATTTAGTGGATGAATACGATCAAATCGTGGCAATGAAAGACTCTTCGGGTGATATGAAATATTTTATGACGCTACTTGAGAAAGCGACACCAAGAATCAACATGATGATTGGCTGGGATGAAAATGTCTTACCTGCTATATCAGCAGGCGCTAGTGGGATGATTCTTGCTTCTGCCAATGTTATACCGGAAATTTGGTTAGAGATTTATAACAATATTAAGAATGGTAATATGGAAGCAGCGATCGAAAGACAACGTGCGATCCAAAAGTTCACGAGGATGATCGTGGGAACGGGTGCAGTAGGAGTGAAAGCTTGTTTAAATTTCATGAATGTAAAAGTGGGGGTTCCTCGTAAACCTCTTGTTGTCGGTGATGCTCTGTCGTGGGAACTCAAAGATGAATTCAGGGTTGAACTAGAGAAGTTCGAATTAATTCCCAAAAAGGATATTAAATTCGAAATTGGCAAAGAACCTATTGTACAACGTTTCTCTGCGGTGGGTATCACCCCTGAAGTCATAAAGGACTTTACACTATTAACAGGAGAAGCACTTGTTGGAGCTGAAAATGAAATCGCCCATATTGATTTATTGATTGGTTTAAAGGATGGACCTGTAGGTAAAGCCTATGCAGATGCCTTAAGTCGCGTTGATGAAACACAGAAAGAAGCACTTCAAGTGATCTTAGAACCCAATGTTCAGATCGTTCCAAGAACAATAATGATTCCCACAGTCACTCCAAAGAGTATGCGACACGCTACATTAGTTTATGGCGCTGCACAGGCTTCAGTCGCAAAGGCTATTGTTCAGAGTGTTGAAGACGGGATTCTACCTAAAACGGATGATATTGTAATGATTGCAAATGTCTTCGTCCATCCCACTGCTTCGCGAAGGAAACGAGTGTATATCAATAATTATAAGGCAATGCGTCATGCAATTCGAAAAGCAATGGAAAATAGAGCTTCACTTGAGGAAAATCTAGAAAATAAGCGGAATGCACGCCATCCTTTTCGGAATGATCCTTAAGGGGTTTTTATTCCTTTTTCCTAACTTTTTATTTTATATGAAGTAAATTTCCATTATACGCTACTAAAACACTACTATAGAAGATAGGATTCATATGTTTCCTAAAATTCATGAAAGCTCCTTTATCTCTTATCTTTCTAAACGATTTATGGCTTTTATTCAATTATATCGTTTAATCATCTTAATAACTCTGCTTGCTTTTTTCTTACGCTTGATTGCATTTCTCTTTCTTTACGACTGGGTCGATGACGGGTTTCTATGGGTGGTTTTTTCTAAAGGTATCCACGAGGATCCATTTTTTCTAACACGTCGAAATTGGGTTTTTCTTCCCCTATATGCCTATGTAGGTGCAGTATTCATTTATTTTACGGATTTGGTCGGGTTAGAGCTCGTAAAATCGCTACAACTCTTGAATACGCTATTGGGTACCTTAACAGTTGTCCTCACCTTCCTTATCGCTGATAGAATCACAGATGATTCTCGTATACCCTTTCTAAGTGGATTAATTCTTGCTACAAATCCAGTTCATATATTTTATTCTGTTGCGAGTACTAATGAGATTCTGTTCGGAGTTTTTCTCCTTTTTTCCATTTGGTTTTTCATAGAGATTGATACCCATAGTTATAATCTCTTCTTCTCTGGTCTTTGCTTTTCATTGGCATGTTTAGTCCGATATGAAAGTTGGGCATTAGTTCCGTTATTAATTCCTTTTTTCGCTCACAAGCGTCATGAAATTGGTAATCGCGGGATTCAATTGGTCGGGGCTGCGTGTGTTGGTTTATTAGGAATTATTTTATGGACTATTAGAGAAGCAGTGGTGTTTAATAAGCCTTGGCGTTATTTAAACCATTATCTTAGTGGTCACGGTGCAAGAGGGGGACTAGAGTCCTCTAATATTGTAATATTTGATGCCCTCTACTTTTCCTTATTATTAACAATTATTAGTATTACTGTGGCCATTTTTGCTCTGTTATTTCTGCCTTTCATATTGATCTTTTGTAAAGAGATTCGGAATCCTAATCTTACTACAGTTTATTTTATATTTGGCAGCTTTGTCTTTATACTATCTCTTTCACGGGTTTTAGGGGGTAATAGCGGTTGGGTAAGATATCTAATTCCTATTCTACCTCAAACGATGATATTAGGGGTTTTGGCTATCATAAAAGGATTGGATCTTTCTATCGATCTCCTCAAGAAAAAATTCTCAAAGCTGCAAATTAGCCGGAAAAAACTCGCTTCAATAATTTTAGGAATAATTCTGATTTTCTATATGATAGTTGGCTGCGTTACTATCGCTGTGGTTGTAACTGTCGTTAAATTAGACCGCCATCATGGCGCAATAGAAGCTGGCCGTGTTTTAGAGGATATTTATTCAAATGGTACAATAATTTGCGATCTACCTTCAGTAATAACGGCAAGTAATATTAAACCATCTTTATTTTTTGATTCCATTAATTTCTTCGTATTTTATACGAGCGGATCCATTAAAGAGCGGTTAGAAATGAAAAAAGTTAGCTTTATTATCTGGACTAATGCAGATTACAGTCATTTAGAGGATCATATGCCTTATATTAATGGTAGCAGTCCACCAGAGGTAGCACATGACGGGGTATTGTTTTCACGGGTTTATCATTCAACATGTAATTCTGAATCAAAAAGAATAATTGAGCAAGCATTGATAGATATTTACCAATTGACATTCTCCCACTAAAAAATTGAAACTCTGGAATTTCTATCAATGATTCTTTACTAACTGAACAAGTATATAAAGAAGCCGAAAGATCATGTGATTCGCTATTGGATGTCTCAATGCCTTCGTAATATTCCCTCGTGAAATCCTCTGAGCTTTAGCTAGAGGGGGGTATTAATATTGGTTAATCTTAGGTACATTTGTGGACTGAAATATTTTAAGTAGAAATGTAAAATAGTATCCTATAGATAAATACAAAGTAAAAAACCTTAAGCACCGGAGATCTGGCTGTGCTTATCTTTGATAAAAGTGAAAGAAAGATTCCTATCACAATCGTTGGAATGCAAAATAGTGGGAAAACAACACTAGTACAAAGGCTAGTAAAGGGAGAACTTAATAATATAAAGCCGACATTAGGTATGGGATTAGAAACCATTGAACATAAGGGAGTGATATTTCAGATTTTTGATTTAGGAGGGCAGGCTCCGTTTCGTCAGACTATTTGGGAAGTTTATACGCGGATGAGTCAAGGTATCATCTTCGTATTTGATTCAGCAGATAGAGAGAAGCTTGATGATGCAAAGGAATGGTTTTGGCGGGCAGCGAAGTGGGCGAAAAAGGCCTCGACTGTTATGTTCTTAGCAAACAAATGGGATCTTCCCGAACACATGGATCTCACCGAAATTATTCAAAGACTAGAGCTGCAACGCTTTGGAAAGCGTCGTGATACTTCATTTCAAATCTTTCCCTTATCAGCTCTAAAGGGAGAATATGAAACAATAGAATCAGCATTTGATTGGTTTGTTACAAAAATTACTCAACATATAGCACAATTAACAGTCCATCCCTCGGGTATTTTCTTATACTCTAAAGATAGACGAAAGTTGGTTGATATAGTTCAAAAAGGGGAACAAATCCCTTCCTCAAGTCTACATAAATGGATTTCTACATTTATTGACAACTACGACACCCATGGTGGACTAGGTTTCATTGAAACTGAAACACATCGTCTCGTTACAGTTGGAAAAGGTAAGTTAATTTGTCTGGTAATGGTTCCTAAAACTGATTCAATTGCGATGGCTCGAATCCTCGCTGAGAGAGTAATGAGCGATGCTTCGAAGGCACTTAAGAACTCAGGCCAAGTGACAAAAGATTTGCTTAAACATCTAGTAGATCCTAATTTCTTTTCAAATAATAATTCTCACGCGGTTTAAGTAACTTTACACGCTTAGGTGTGTTTGAATCTTTTCTCCTACCTTAAAAGAAAGTAATTAACCTTTATTTTAAGAATAGTCTCGAGGATATTTCTCACTTGCTCAACCATTTTTTCTTCATTTCATTTAAACCCGCTTAAATTTTTTCTCTAGCTCTTTTTTAGAAAGATTTATTATCGTAGGTCGACCATGAGGACAAGTATAAGGATTAGTGGCATTTTGTAGTTTTTCAACGAGAGAAGCGATTTTTGAAGGAGATAGTTTTTCTCCTGCCTTGATAGAAGGTCGACAGGCCATCATCTTCACAATCTCATCTTTTGATGGATTAGGAGTCTTCAATGATGGGAGAGTCATTAATTCATGGATAATTTCGGTGATTTCTTTCCCGTGTGTAACACTCCCTAAAATTACCGGTAATGCAGAAATGAGATAAGTCCTTCCTGTTAAATAGTTAATCCGAAAGCCCATTCTTTCAATGAAATCCATGTGTTGAGAGAGAGCTGTAGCTTCATGGGGTGAAAGATTAACCTTGATTGGAGTAAGTAACTTTTGAGAGGTGATTGTTTCTTCTTTTAGATGAGAAACCAGTCTTTCATACTCAATACGTTCAGCAGCCGCGTGCTGATCAATTATCAGCAGATTAGTGTCTTGCTGAAGAAGAAGATAGGTGTCAAATACTTGTCCGATAATATAAAGATCTGACGTATCAATCTCTCGAATTGTAGGACGATCTACGCTAATTGAGTCATCCTCACTAATAATAGAAGGTGTTTTTTCAATCAATTCTGCAGCTGATGTGAAGGAAGGGGTCGTAGGTTGATCAGGAAGTTCAACCAAGCCAATATCCTTTTCTAAAGAGGTTTGGTGTGGTCTTGCAATTTTAGTTGTTCCCGCTCGAATAGAGCTAGTTTCATGCAATGAGCTGGAGATTTCTTCATCTTTCCACTGGGGAATCAGATCATGTTTCCCTAGTGTTTCTTGAACAGCTTGAATAATTAAGTCGCCTAGTTCTTCCTCATTCGAAAATCGGACTTCTTTTTTGGTCGGATGCACGTTTACATCCACATGAGTTAAGTCTATTTGAAGGAAAAGAAAGGCAAAGGGATAATTCTTACTAGCGAGAAGGGTTCTATAACCTTTTTCCAGTGCTTGACTGATTTTTCTATCTTTGATCGGTCGTCCGTTTACAAAAATGAATTCTTGATCTCTAGATTTTCGCGTTAGAGCGGGTTTAGAAATAAATCCTGTTATTCTCATACTATTTCCGCTATAGTTTATCGGAATAAGTTCACGAGCTACTTCAACTCCAGAAATTTGCACAATAACATCTAAAAGCTCTTTACTCGGTGATGTAGAAATAAGAGGAGTATTACCCTTTAATAATCTAAATTTGATATTGGGATGAGCCAAAGCATTCTTAATAATGACATTTGATATATGGGCTTCTTCAGCGGAATCGGATTTCATAAATTTTAAACGAGCAGGCGTATTGAAAAATAAATCTTGAACAGTAACTGTGGTTCCTACCGAAGCAGCAAGTTTTGTCTTCTCTATAACTTTCCCTGCTTCTATATCAAGACGAGTAGCTAATTTACTATTACTATCACGAGAAACAATTCCTAACCGAGAAACTGCAGCTACGCTAGATAAAGCTTCTCCACGAAAACCAAGAGTCATAATTTTGAATAAGTCTTCTAGTGTGGCTATTTTACTTGTGGCATGGCGTTCAATTGATAGGGTTACATCCTCAGCGCTCATTCCCATCCCATTATCCGAGACTTGAATCAATTTTTTCCCTCCTTTTTCGATTCGAACAGTTATTTCGGTACTTTGTGCATCTATAGCATTTTCAACGAGTTCTTTCACCACAGAAGCAGGGCGTTCAATGACTTCACCTGCGGCTATTGCATTGATAAGTTGAGGAGGTAGGATCTTTATTTTGGAGGTCATTCATATCCCCTTCTCTAAAATGAGTCATATTTCCGTATCATTTCAATACATTAGGTATTCCTTTCCAAATGGTATTTATCTAATATTAATTATATTATTTCCTTTTTTTCGCTTCTTCCTTTAATTCAGCCAATAAGGCAAGAGCTTGCAATGGTGTCAAACTGTCAATATCTAATTCTTTCAATTTCTTTTCTGTTGGGCTTTCAAAATAGGAGATAAGTGAGGTTTGACTTTTAGAAGAGGGAGATGGTTTTTCCCAAACCTTGGATGGCGCAGGTGGGGCTGTAGTAGGCTCATTTGAAATATCATATCCTTCCGCAAGTCTTTCAAGCCTTTGCAGGACTCTTTGAGCGGTTATAATTACCTCTTGGGGCATTCCTGCAAGATTTGCCACTTGAATTCCATATGACTTCGATGTGCCGCCAGGCATGATCTTTCTTAGAAAAATCATGGTATCACCCTCCTCTTTAACCGCGATATTATAATTTTTAACTGCGTTATAATGTTCTTCCAATTCAATCAATTGATGAAAGTGCGTAGCAAAAAGTGTACGAGCACCTATCTTCTGAGAGTCTAGAATATATTCAGCTACCGCCCAGGCGATACTAAGACCATCAAAGGTTGATGTGCCTCTTCCAATTTCATCAATGATGATTAAACTCCTTTTAGTAGCATTGTTAAGGATATAAGCCATTTCATTCATTTCTACCATGAATGTGCTCCTTTGCATAGTGATGTCATCGAAAGCTCCTACGCGCGTGAAGATACGGTCGACTAAACCAATATCCGCTTCTGTAACAGGCACAAAGGATCCCATCTGAGCTAATAATACGATTAGGGCCACTTGACGCAAATTAGTAGAATTATGATTAATAATTCCATTGCCTACGAAAGCATGGCTATCAGGAACAGTGAAATCAAATACTTCTGATTCTGAATATTCCACATTCTCTATTTTATCATAAAAATAGTAATTATTGTAGATCTCCTTCAACTCATCACAATCGATTCTGCATTTATTGCAATAGACAATAAATTCCTTTAATTTGAAATATGATATGTTCCTTTTCTGTGGAATATAGCTGTCAAAAATACCTGCAATTTTTTTATTATGTTTTAACTTGTATTTACTAGGTATTTTATGACTTCTCTCCAAATATCTTTGTTTAATGGTTGTAAGTACATTGAATAAATGAGGTATACTATCTATATTTGTCATTCTTACTGAAGAAGCTAATTTTTGTCGTTCCTTTTTTCTAGGAAGCTTGAATCCAATTCCTTTATGGAACTTTATTGAATCGATTCCTGTTATTAGTACTCGATAACTAGGCTTTCTAGCGGTTTTTTTTAATTTAAGAGTACTTATTATCCCCCAGTTCAAAAGTATATGATGAATTTGCGATGCTAACTTCCTAGAGGCTGTTGAATATTCCACATTCCCGTATCTTTTATCTGCATACCCATCACTATCAAAAAGACCTTGCATAAAGGATTTTATGATTGATTTTGGAGCTTTTAATATACTTAATGGAATCTCTTTCTCTTGAGCTTGGTGATATTCTAATCCAAGATATTTAAGAAAATCCCTCAAAAACCGGCTTGTTACAAATAAATCCTTTTGATTCTTTTTAATTCCGGGTATATAACTAAATAAGGTTTTATTTATTCTGATAAACTCACTTTTAAGGAATTCATCTCCAGTTGAGAAAAGGTATGACTTATCATAGGTTAAGGTACCATCACCAATAAGTAATCCTAATAAATAAGCGAGATCTTCTGATATATTCTCGGGTATGGGATATTTTCTTACTTGGTATGGATACTCAGGAACTTCATAATTAATCTGTATCTCCGAACCCCATAAATCATTTTTTCGATTAATTGTTACAAAATCTCCTGTTTTGATATCATCTAATTTTCTCCAACATTCTTTTCCATCTGTAAGTCTTACCCATATTGGATGATTGTATGTCCCCTCGATGGTATAACCCCGTCTTGTTGTGATTTTAATTGTTGGTTTAAGTCCATCCGAATAAAAATGGGATGTTTCAACGGGACTATTTATTCCAACAACTGTCGTTTTAAATTCTTTGAACGTTCCTTCAGTAATTCCCTCAGGCTTGAATGCTTGAATTGGTAGTATTCCCTGGTCAGAAAAGATTATAGTTTCTGGTGTAATACATTTTCCAGCCATGTTGGGGCCTGTCACAATGAGTAATTGGTTTTCACCACAGTCTAATAATGTATCATTAGGGATAAAAGGTTCTTGATAGACTAATTTCTCAACAACTGGATGACGCCCATCTTTTATGCTGATAATTGTATCATCGTTTATTTTTGGTCTATTATAGTTGTTTTCCATTGATATCTTCGCAAATGTCACTAATACATCTAGTTTTGCAACTGCTTGAGCAGTAGTCTGGATAGATTCAATATTCTCAGCAACATGATTACGTATGTCAGTGAATAATTGATATTCAAGATCATTGATTCGTTCTTCTGCATTAAGGATTTTTTCCTCTCTTTCCTTCATCTCGGTAGTAATATAACGTTCAGCGGTAGTCAATGTCTGTTTCCGAATATATTGAGTTTCCACGTATTCTTTAGCTGCACCTTTAAGTTTTCTAAGATTGGCTTTTGTAATCTGGATATAATACCCAAATACTTTATTGTAACCGATTTTTAGATTATCAATGCCTGTTTTCGATCGTTCCTGCGTTTCAAGGTTTTTAATCCACGTTTTCCCTTCTTTACTGATCTTTTTGAGCTCATCTAATTCTTCATTATATCCAGCTTTAATGATTTTACCTTCACGTATACTTACAGGAGGATCATCGGCAATTGCCTCGAATAATAAACCTTTAATCTCTGGAAGCGGATATAATGCCTCATGGATCTTAATTGTTAATAATTGGGCTTTATATTTTTGTAATTGCCTTTTTAGTTGAGGAATTATTTCAAGTGAAGTACGAAGTGCGATTAAATCACGAGCATTGGCAGTACCATAGGATACTCGACTCACTAAACGTTCTAAATCACTTATTTTCCCGAGTTGAGTACGAATTTCCTCACGTACAAATGTATTAGAAATTAATTCTTCAACTGCATCTAAACGCGCATTAATTTGCTTTTTATTAATTAAAGGTTGAAGCATCCATCTTCGAAGAAGACGTCCACCCATTGCTGTTTCTGCATGGTCAAGAATCTCAAGGAGAGTGCCTCGACTAGTTCCATCGCGAATATTATGAAGCAGTTCTAAATTTCTCTGACTGGCAGCATCTAAAATCATAAAATCTGCTGTGGAATAGGGTTTGAGTGATTTAATGTTGGTAAGTTGAGTTAGCTGAGTTTCTTGCAGATATTTCAAGGTGGCTCCTGCTGCGCCAATAATTGCAGGAAATTGCTCTATGCCGAATCCATGAAGTGAAAGAGTTCCAAAATGCCCAATAATTTCACGTTGACCAATATCGGGATCAAAATTTATGTCGGGATAGGGAGAGAAGATCATCTCTGTCTGTCGTTTGAGATCACCGACAAACTTCTCATTCTTATACAGGTTTGCTTGAATCAGACATTCAGATGGGTTAAAACGACCAATTTGAGTAAGAATGCCTTCTATGCCTTCTTGTTCGAGGATTTGTGTAACAAAGAAGTCTACGCCAGTAGAAATATCAATAAATGCCAAACCGTAACCATTATTTTGGCAAAGCGTCATAAGATAATTGTTAGCTTTATCATCCAAGTATGTATCTTCATGAATAGTGCCTGCTGTCACCACACGTATTACTTCTCGCTTAACCAATTTTCCAGGCTTTGGTTCTTCCATTTGTTCGCAGATAGCGACTTTATAGCCTTTTTTGACCAATCTAGGAAGATAAGAATCTAAAGCATGGTGTGGGACACCTGCCAAAGGTGTTTTCTCATTTTTTGTCCCACCTCGGGAAGTCAAAGTAATGTTGAGCTCACGAGAAGCAATCTGAGCGTCTTCATAAAAAGTTTCGTAAAAATCACCCAAACGAAAGAAAACAATTGCATCTGGATATTTAGTCTTGATTTCATGCCACTGTTTCATCATAGGGGTTAGTTTGCGGTTATTTGAAGGCATTGGCACTTTCGACTCTTTATGTTAATATCTTGAATTTAAAACGTATTTACTATGATTGATTAAAAATATCGGGAAACGGGATGTTTTATCGTGAAAAGAGGTTAGAATTACGATGTTCACTTTCACTATTTATTCTTGAGAAGTAATACGACCATCAGTCTCAATTTCTCCCAAACGAATTCGTGTACTAGAAATGGGCCGACCATCATCCGCTTTAACATATGTTACTACTATTATTTCTAAAGGATCAAGATTATTTAAACGACGATGCTCATTCAGGCGTTCTGTTCGTCGTCGAACAGGTTCTTCATCCCCGATGATGATGGCTTTTAACTTTGCTTCCGTAACTGCAGGTCCAAATGGATCGAAAATTTCAACGATAGTAAATCGTCCTGTGTAACCTTCTTCATGCAATAATTTTTCTAAGTTTGCCTTACGGGTGGTATAATCGAGTATACGTTCACTAAGCTTTTTATGGATCACAGACTCATCAGAAGTAACACCAATTAAAACATAATCCCCTATTTCAAAGGCTTTTTTAATAAGTAAGTGGTGTCCTTTGTGAATAACATCAAAGGTACCCCCAAATACAACATGACTGAATTTTGTAATTTTAGGCACAATTTCTTTCATTTTTGGTGTTCCTATTGCTGGTGGGGACATAAATGTGATTAATTCTGAAAAAGGTTTTCCCTCTCGGGCAGAACGTAAAGCACGACATGAAAGATCTACGGTCATAACATTATGAGTAGGACCATCTAGTTTACCAAGAACCGATTGAACTCGAAAACCTTTTACGCGGCGAATGGGCGCATATACTGCAGAACCACCAAAATTTGCGGCATTCACCTGAACAATATAGCAGAAATTCCGATGACAGTCAGCTTTACCATAGAAATCCCATTGTAAAACAGCAGGATTGTAAGAGCAGACAAATAGGATATCGAGTGAGCGTTGTTTCTGTAAAGACGAGAGTAAAGACAAGTCTGTATAATCCATGCACAGGAGCACACAGAAATCTCCATACCCAGTATTATGAAAAATAGAGACTTTTTGTCCCGGTATTAGCTCAGGGTCATCATATTTTGATCGAAGAAGTTTCTGATGAGAAAATCGTTGTCCTGATGGGAAGATTATTTCACAAATATTCTTTAAATCAGAAGTATATTCAAAACCACCGATAAAAATAATCCCTGTTCTTTTACAGAATGTCTCAATCTCTTCTAACATACTTTGAGGAATGCTGGTCTCAGGAAATACCACAAAATTAGCATTACGTATTTCAGCTAACCCTAAACACTCTCGAATTTTGTTTTTCTGGACAGGTTCAGTTATAGAATCAAAACGCCATCTCGTTGAAGTAAATTCCATAAATGAAGGTACTTCAATTTGAGCAAGAGCAATTCGAGCGGGATGCAAGTCTTCAATGCCTAAATTAACTTCTTGGATATTGAAAGGTGCTAATTCTTCAGATGCAGTTTTTCTCCTTATCATCTCTTCTGAGGGAGTCATAAAGCCCGATATCGGTGCTCCACCAGCCATAGAAGACGCAACGGTTTTTCGTAGAGAATCAATATCAATTTCAGAGACAATTAGAGTATCTCCTCGTCCTCTATAACGACGTAAAACTCGATTGACATGATAAGCGCCTACGCGCCTAACAGGAGCATAAATTCCACTTTGACCAAACTCGCCAGAATTAACAAGGGCTATGTAGCAATAATTTCTATGACAGTCTGCTAAAGCATATGCTTCATAGATTTCTATTGCGGGATTAAAACAAATTACTGCTAACAAATCTAATGGTTGCCGCTGTAGCCCACTAATAATTTCTAGACTGGTGTAGTCGAAATCGTACAAAACGGAAAATGAGCCAATTCCAGTGTTTTTAAAAATATAGAGTTTAGAAGCGGGGAAAACTTCTATATGATCATATTTGGAAGTGTATAGGCGGGAACAATCGATGTATGGTTCTTCTTTTACAGTATTTGGAAAGAATACTCTTGAACCACTGCGTTGATAGCTTGTATTGTCTTGAGTAATTAATTCAGGCTCTATTCCTGTAACAATTAGCGTATGAGTCTCTTGGGCCCATTTTATGAAATCAGGAATCATGTTGTCTGGAGTTACAAGAGCAGGAAAGAAAATTGCATTGATTCTATCCTTTTTTGCCCGTTCTAGCAAAGAAAAGCATCTTTCCATCTGTAATGTAACGAATTCATCACGAAATCGCATATTCTGATCAAGAGGTGCTAGTACATTGTCTTTGAATGGTAAACTAGGCAATGAGCTAAGTGATGTACTACTTTCGGGTAGTCCGAGCTGAGCAAGTGCAATTTTAGCTCTAGAAAGATCCTTAATACCGATATCAACAGTTTCAATGTAATAGTTGCTATTTCTCGAATTTGCCATGCCTATTACACCAAATATATCTTATTCCAAGAATTTCTTTATTTTCTGCAACATAAGAAGCTTTTTTCGTGTTTCATGAGCCATATACTAATCGATCACAGATCAATTTTCTTATTTTCATTCTTTTTATCTATTAAAGCTTTTATTCGGTTTAAATACTCAGATTCTTATAGTTATTAGGAGCAACATATTAGGTGAGAAGTACCCACAATATTTAATTTCTTCATCCAACCATGCTACACTAACTAGCTAATTTCGCTACGTAAAATATATATACCTTTTTAAGAATGATGGGTTACTCTTTTCTTGAAGAAAACAAGAGCCAATGTGACAATAATCATGCTCGCTAATAATATCTTAGAAAGATATTAAAGGTAACGTTAAGGAGAAAGTGAAAATAGAAAAAGGTGCGATACATGAAGGAAAACTCAACTGAGTCTAAGGAAAAAACCGAATTTGAAGATTCAGCTGAACTAAAGGATCCACTCAATCTTGAAGAATCCATATTAAATATAATTAAAACCAGTAAACCACGTGAAGGAATACCTACATTTGTACTTCTGAACTCTGTTGGCTCACCCAAAACTGTGCGAACGATAGCAAATCTTCTGGGAAGACGAGGGTTTATATCCAAAGATTCACTTGCTGGAGTTAATCTATACATCCCTAACTTCCATCATATGTCAGACGTTAAAATTACTGAATACCTTAAAACACTTAACAGTAGAAGAGCGAAAAAAGTACAGATTTTTCTTAGTATCTTGGAGAAAAATAAGGCAAGAAAGTACCCTTCGGTAACAAGAGCAGAGATTATCCGAAAATTAAAACTAAAAGAACCAATAATTTCTAGTGATGGAATACATGATAAAATTGATGATCTTATATTTCGGGGAATAATTGAAGAAGAATTTTTTGGACCAGCTAGATTATTACGATTTAAAAAATGAAGATTTCTTTCTCTTCTTCTTTCTTATGAAATCTTCGTATAAGCTCTTTATATTATGTATCCCTAATTTAGTTCTCCCTTATTAGATCAAAATGGGTAGTATAACATAATATTATATACTTTATGAGTTGAAAAAAGGGGGCAGACGTCGGAATTTTAAGTGAGGTAGGCAAAGATGTATTGTAGACCTGTTAGTTCTTTTTAGAAACCAACAAATGCAAGAAAAGAATCAAGATAGTATTCAGCGAGTCTCCATGCATGTGTTTCATGTAATAAAAGAGCTACCCCATCCATTCCAATTCGTTGAAAGACAATTTGCAGGTCACCCCAAATTAGATATCCTCGAGATTGGTTTGTTCCCAATAACATTTCAACCAATTGAGCAATGGCTTCGGTCAAACCACTGATTAGATCAATGTCTTCAGAAAGTACTCGAAAGTTTAATACAAATGATTTATGAGGACGATAGGTCATAAGAAGAACCCATAACCCTGATTGAGCAGCGATAATAGGAGCTTCCCATCGCCAAGAACGATTAGACAAATAGAAATAAATAGACCCGAGAATACCAATTATTAACCCCAATATTATCGCTGTAAATGCCTTCACAGCCATAGAACCTCCAATAGCTGACGAAGAAATAATATCGCATCAATAAGAGTCATAGAGCTTTCTAATGGAGAAACTGAAGAGGCAATTGCGAGAAAAGATATTTGAACAAAAACAAAGATAAATGGCTTCCAGGCATCTTCAATCTTCCTATCTTCCCATTTCTTAGTCCTATACATTGCAACCGCCGACGAAAAGGCCCCAAGTAATAAGAAGGTAACCTCGCGGACATGAATAACCAATTTTTCGTTTATACTGCTTCCTAAGCAAACAACTAAGGCTTGAAGACCAATGATTATAACACAATCCAGGAGTATCGTTTGGAAGAGCAGATAAAGTAATATATAACGGGAAGGAGGCGCAATCCGCGTAAAAGAACAAAGAATTAAGGCAAACAACAAAGAAGCTAATATTGCAGTGAAATGAAGAAATAATGGAAAGTAAAATACATCTTTTCCATAGAAAGCGATTAACGCGACAATACAAGAACCGAGTGTTAATGAGCAGCATCCAAGAAAGAATGACAATTTTTCTGGACCACCCGTGAGTAGAGTTTTGAGTCGGTTTAAATGATACGCAGGAGAAAAAAGATCGAAATTTTCGTTGGGATTAGGAACAATTCGATGGCATTTACTCACAAAGTAAACCAACATAGTCAATGCAGCAATCAAAAGAAACTCGAAAATAATGAAGTCAGAGAGTGTGAAGGAAAAGGAAGTAAAAATTGACGCAGTTGAGGCGGATAATCTAAAAGGGAGATCAGTTTCCTTTTTAATAACATTAAAACGTTCCTGAATATCATACAGCCAATAATTGGCAATTACATCAATATTATTAAGTTTTTGAGACCAGAATGATAGTACCAAGAAATTTTTATCCGCATCAAATGAAAATCTCTTACCTACGATGAACCGTTGGGCATTTTGTCGTTCAAATCTTCTTTCAGGGTCTTGTACACCAATTTTAACTTCTTCCTGCCAACATAAGGCCTGAGACTTGCCATCTGCTAATATAAGTTCATTTTCGGCTAAATTTTTTGAGAGATGAGGAGAAAAATAACTTTGACAGAGAGAAGGCTCTTTATCTTCAAAGAGTTCAAAAACTAAATCTCCTTTGTACCCCGCTTTATGGAAAAAAGAGATATAGCTCTTAACATCATTTTCATTTCGACGACGAAGTATGAAAACAAGAGTACCGAGAAGTAATACATAGATCACTGCTACTGTTATCAATCCTCTTGGAAAATACATTTGTAACGGCTCCCAGAAATTATTAAAGAAATCCCAGATATTTTTAATCTTAAACTCAGGAGATGTCGGCATATAAGGATCAAAATTGGATTTTAGATTAATTGACCAGAATTGAGAGCCATCGATTTCAGTTGAAGCTTTAACAGTGGGAATTAATACTACAAACAATATTGTTAGACAAATCCAGTTTGACATTTTTTTAATAACCTCCTTGGTAGGCATAAAATATAGGGAGTTAAGGTTATTAAAAAAACTTACTAACTAATATAGGTAATTTAGTAGGGAAATTATTATTTGAATTAAAATCGCTTCTTTAACTATTTATGAAGATAAAAAAGGGCAAATTATCATTTGGGATAAAAAAAATCTTTCTTAAACCTAATAAAGATAAGACGACCTTAAAAGCAGAGAAATATCTCTCTTTATGTTCTATTATCATATTTGAAGAAAAAATATTGCATTATAATGTTTATCATTATAAATTGGCATTCTTCACATAAATTCTGTAATTAGTCGGAGTTATATGTTTAATTGGAGTTATTCTTAAGAAATTTCAGCTGAATTTCTATATTTTAGAATTGATAGAATAAGGTTGGTTCGAAAACTCTTTTTTGGTTCTACATACTTATTTAATATGTAATATACCTCATATAAATGGCGTGGGTCCATATCAGTAACAAGTTTTCCATGTCGCAGTGTTTTTAAAGCATCTTTTCGGTTATTGTGGTATACATCATTGTAAAACTCATGGTTAACATCAATAAAATCATCAATAAAGTCTCTCTTAGATTTTTTAATATATTCAGCCAGTTCAAGACGTAATAAATATGGACATTGAACACAGCTATAGTGCCTTTCTAGGTATTTATGGAGTGATTCAATCTTTTTGATTAAAGAATTATATAATAATTCCTCATTGGGACCGTAATTTAATGCATTATTGAATTTCCATTTAACATATTCACGGAAATTTTGCATACGAATAAATAATTGTAGATTCCTAATTGGTGGGAATTCTTTAGGGAGTTGTAGAACAGTAAATATGTTGTCTACAAAATGATCAAAACCACTTAATCCACCATATCTGAAAGAAAGGGCATCAGCCAAAATTTCAATATAAAGTTGATTAATAAAAGGAAATAGCGGGGTGAGGTCAATTTTTTGTTTCTCATCTGATTCTTTATACTCCCCATTTTCAACATACCTAAAAAATTCCCAAAAAGGGCATATCATACAATGATCACTTAGTTCATAGAAGGATTGACTTACTCTTTCCTTTGATTGACTTCTATAAAGACCATAGAAGCCTTCTAATGGTTGATCCAATTTTGGATGAAGGACAAACTCGTGTCCATTAATATCAGAGATTGAAATCAACGCTATATGCGCAATTTCATGTGAGATAGAAGATAATGCAGAGATTGTGTACTGGTACTGATCAGCCATTGACACATGAAATTGTCCTTTAATCTTAGAGTCTTCATCTATGAGTGTTTTTTCTACCCGGCATAATGGTTGGTCACTGATGGGTTCATAAGTAACAAAACCATCAAATTCCCACATCCCGTGAAATTTAGCTGGTAGACAGTTATAATACTCTTGGGCCAAAATGTCTGCAAAGAATAAGATGGATTCATCACCTAAGGTTCTTTCAATAGAAGATGGCAGAGGGAGAAAGGTTTGATGAATAGCGTCATGTGAAGGTGTTCTTTGAATAATAGCTGTCCTTACAAATCCCGTGAAAATCGCTACTCTTTTTAATTTCTGATAGATCTGAATTTGTTCATACAAACCTAATGGTTTGATTGTATTAGTGGAGTTATCCCTTTGGATAAGATGGATACACTGATTTAACAGCTTTTTATTAGCATCAAAAGAATTTAGTATGTTTTTTTGATGAGGAAACAGTATCAAACCTGTTCGTTGATTAAGAAAATGCCATTTATTTAAGCATGAAAAAAATTCTTCTTTCACATTTGTCAGATATTTATCTAAAGACATTGTAGCCAGATTTAAGTTAGTCATATTCCTCTTCCTCTTCCTCTGCTAACTCTGATTTAATTCCAAGAATAGTGGAGGTTGATCGAACCTGATCTTTATTTAGAATTTTGAAGACTTCTTTATGGATAGATTTTATGTCATTTCTTGAAATTTGATGAATATAATCAAATCCACCCAACACAGGGATTGGACTGGGATGGATCCCAAGTTCATCTTCTTCGAACACTTCTATTCCGATTATAGCTTTTATTGGTAGATCGAGTCCAGTTTCTACCACCTTAAGATAATCAGGAGATTGGATATATTTTAATTCATCTAGTGTAAAATGGACTTCAGAGGCGATATAAGTATGTGTGCTAATTAGTTCTGTAGCTTTTCCTTCTCTAAACTGGTTTAAATGTTTGAAGGTTTCCAAGAAGTTATTCGTGGTTACTTTTATGAGCAAGTGCATACTCAGAGAAAAAAATAATTCAAATGTCGCAGTTGTAGCATCTTCAAAATAATTTTGTATCTCTTCAAGAAGTTCATTAGAGATATCATTATCTTTAATTTTAGAAAAAACATAGAATGTTATCTTCCCTTTCTCGTCTCGGATTTTATTGAGGTCGGTATCGATCTTGTATGAGATAAGAGAATTGGAGAAACAAAATAGCTCGTTAGTAGTCTCATGTTGTGGTATTAGGTTTTCTTCAAGTATTGACAACTTATTTAAAATATCAGCGGGGCCTATGCCCCCTATTTCATAAATCAAGTCAGATTTACCGAAAGAAACACCACTGTACGAAAGAGCTAAGTTTTTGTTATTCTGTGCAAGCTTAGACAGTTTTCTTTTAATTTTTGCCAAATTTTTGTACTTAGGGGATAAAACAGTAACCCAAACTATTCCTATAGATTGATCGGTGAAAAAAGTGAGGTCATTCTCCATAAATCTGTTCTCCATTTGAATTTATTTAATAGATGATCTTTTACTATGGTAGTGGGAATAATTCTCTTACTTATCATAAACCTCTTAATTATTCGCCCAATTGCAGGATAAAGCTCTCAGCATCCTCTCTAAACGGTAACTATAAGAATAATCGATCTTATTAGATGTTTATCTTACAATTAGGACAATTAGTTTCAGTTATCACTAATAATTGAAGCTATCTCGCGAATATACATAGTATTTTTAGATTTTCCTCAATCTCTAACCCCAAAATAACTATGATAACAAATCTGATTCTAAATCCTAGGGAAAAATCCTAGGTTTTTCACCTAAATTATAGTTAGGCTATAACCAATTTTGACGAATTTTGGATCAATAGGTACTTTAAAGACTATTAGACAAAAAATGGAAGAAACAAATATCATAAATTGCTGAACTTGAAACATAATTAATCTTTCAAAAATAAAATAAAGAAAACTAAAGACAATCATCAATAAAAAAATTCATGATTCTATTGAATAGAGTAAGTTCAGTTTTTTTCCTAATAAACTCTAATTTAGTAGGCAATTTCTTTCGAAACACGCCAGAGAATCTCTATTGCTTGCGGAATATCCTTTTCTAATACTGAACAGAAAGCGAAGCGGACTCCATTAATTCCTGTCTGTTTATTTTCAAAAGGGACTACTCCTAAGCCGTTTTCGAGGAGCTGTTCCGCAAGTGTCTTAGCTGAAATCCCTTGAACAGAGTAAAATCCGAAAAAGCCCGAATTAAAATCAAGTGGCTTCAAAATGGAGCTTGAGTCCTGCTTCTGAATTTCACGAAGCAGGCAATGATATCGTTGTTCAAGCATGGTTTTGAGTGCCTTTCTTTCTTCTAGTACAGATTTATATTTATCTTCATTAGATAAAATTCTACTAAGTGCTTCTTGAATACCACGTGGTGCAGATGAGCAACGACCTCTAGCTGCCTTTGTAAATGCTTCACTTATATTTAACCCTTCTTTTCTAAGCTCAAAATCTGCTATTACATCGTCTTCTGAGTGAAAACCTATGGAAATCATGCCTAAACGCGTTCCATAGGCGCAAAAACGTTTACTTGGACCATCAATTTTTACTGGAACTACATTCTCATTTAAACTGAGTAAATAAGGAAAAATTGAATGTGGGATGGGACTTTCTAAGGCAGAATCACCGTTTTTATAGGTATATCCCTCGTAGGCATCATCTAATAAAATTATTATAGGGACTGAGACTGCTTTAAGAATATTTTGTAATTTTTCAATGTCTATGAATGAAGGCATGTAACCACCAGGATTATTTGGAAAATTAAGGTAAAGAATTAATCGAGAGGCAGAGGATGTCATCTCAGTAATTTTACTCCTTAGTTGGTTAAATGAAAATCGGCCATTTTCATCAAAGAGGTTAAAAGAGTGAATAGTTGCTCCAAGACTTATCCTAAGGCAATTATCCACATTCCCCCATCTTAAACTTGGAGCTAACATTTGCGTTCCTTTATCGAAAAACATCTGTCCAGCAGTAAAAAGAGCCCCTGTAAGACCACCAGCAACTGGCACAGGATCACTTGTAAGTTTCTTAGCCATATTACGAAAGTTAGGAGGATAGGAATTGATGGTGTCTTCTTTCCAAGCCTTCACAAAGGATGGAACTCCTCTCATATTTGCATATCCCAATATTTCCTCACTTGGAAGCTTTTGAATTTCGTTTAACAATGTAGGGAGATAACTAAGACCTTTTTCATCCCTTGCACTCCCAATTGTAGCATTAATAAGCGTAGGATTCAATTTCGCTTTGTTTTTGGCTTTTAAACCCCACTCGGGGGGACCATCAGACAAATTCAAATCCATACGAATACGTTGACCATTTTTTGAGAGAAATTGGTTTATTTTCATTTGTTGCGGCCCTCTATCTAAAAAATTCTATTAACTTTGAAAGCTATATTTCCAGTTGTGCAATTTAGTCTATTTTTATTTTTTTGTCCATTTGTACGAAATCGCTAAAAAGCAATATGTGCAATTATGTTATATTTGTCTACATATCTTCCTGAGGACTGAGGCATGGTGCAACTTAACAAACATGTTATGGATGTTAAGCCTTCAGGGCTTAGAGAGCTTTTTGATATTGCAAATCGTCTAAGAAAGGAAGGTAAAGAGGTTATTTCATTAGGGATAGGAGATTTAGATATAGAAACACCAAAACCAATTATTAATGCCATGAAAAAGGCTCTCGATGAAGGAAAAACGAAATATAGCTCTAATAATGGTATTATTGAGTTAAGAGAAGCAATCGCTGCCAAATATTCTAATGATTATTCTATCAATTATAGCCCAGAAACAGAGGTTTGTGTAACCTGTGGGGCGCTAGAAGCATTGTTTGATGTTGCTCATGCTACTTTCGTGTCAGGTGATGAGTTTCTCACTCCAGATCCCGATTTTTCTTATTTTTCGAAACAAACTAGTATGTTAGGCGCAAAAGGAAAAAGAATTACGCTTGATTCCGAATTTAAACTTGATGGGGATGATTTACGAAAAGAAATCACCTCCAAAACTAAATTAATACATATCAATTTTCCATCCAATCCTACTGGATCTGTGATGAGTCGGAAGGAGATTCAAGAGATTGTAGATATTGCAGCGGAACATAATTTAATTCTTCTTTCCGATGAGGCTTATGAAAAAATTGTTTATGAAGGACACAAACATACTTGTGCAGCTGAATTCGGTTACGAAAATGCGATTGTCATAGGTAGCTTCTCAAAGACATATGCTATGACAGGATTCCGATTGGGTTATGTTTGTGCTCACGAATCATTAATGACTTCCATTGCAAAAGTTCATCAGATGAATACCGCTTGTGCAAATACAGCTGCTCAATGGGCTGCATTAACAGGACTAAACTCCCCTCAATTAACTAATATAATTTTGGAGCAACTAACAGAAAGAAGAAAAGTGAGTTTAGAAGGATTTAGTAACGTTCCTGGAATCTCAATTGATTACGAACCTTTGGGTGCTTTTTATCTTTTTCCAGATGTTTCAGGTACAGGAATGGACGGTACTGAATTTTCTAAGTTTTGTTTAGAGAAAACAGGCGTAGTGGTTGTACCTGGAAAAGAATTTGGTGATACTGGAAAGAATTATGTAAGAATCAGTTATGGCTCCGCTAGTCCAACGAATCTTCAAATAGCCGCTGAAAAGATTACACAGGCCATTTGATAAAATTTTTAGGAAAATCTATGTTTTTCAACTTATAATTTGAAAAAAATTATTTTATTGCTTTTTTTCAGAAGAAGTTAATTTATTCTTCGGTAATTTAGCTACAAAAACTGGAAGATGAACGTAACTAAAAATTTGATCCAATTTATCATGGTGGAAGGGAATCACTATCAAATCAATAGAATTCTTTTCTGCAATTTCAGCAATAGCAGAAATCTCATGCTCCTCAGCGATTACTGATTCTTGAATTTCGATAGCTAAACCTTTACACTCGTCAACAATAAGTTTGTCATGCACCCCCTCGCTAAGAACAGTCAATTTTGCTTTCCAAGTTCTTGCTAAAAACAAAGCATAGCTAATACCAACCAACGAGCGAGGATGACGATCGGTAATCAAAAGAATATTCTGAACTTTCAAAAATTCTTCAACAAATTGTTGTCCCATCAACACAGCCATGAAATCGGAGGCCCAAGATTCATACTTAATCATGTATTGCTGCTGCGATGTATCAAATAGACGACGAAAGATTTTTGCTGGGCTCATAGTTGATACCTCTTAGGTTCTAACTATTTAACTAAGCCTTCTAATAGAGTATGCTATATGATTTTAAAAATAAAAATGAAAGATAGAAGTGTATTTCAGTGATAACGTGATGTTGCTTCACTTAAAGCGTCGGCTTTTTCTAACATCCTATGAACTTCCTCTATGACCATCTGGTCTATCTCTTTTTTCTGATTTAAGTATGCTTTCCTATATTCTTTTAGAAAAGTATCAAAATTCCCTTTATCCCAACCATAATGTTTTTTATACTCGGTGTATAGTTGATGACCTTTAATAGGACGCTCAACCCACCTATCGATATAATGAAGATCTTTTGAGAAAACCAGTAGTTGAGGAATTCGTTCACTACCGTTAATTTTAGCAATTAATCCCTTATGTGAGGGATCTTCCTGTAAATTTTCCTTGATGAATAATTTAAGAGTAATGTTTGTGCTATTTTCAGCAATATGCATAAGAACGGGGATGTTAGTCTTACAATCCCAACACCAAGTGGCGACGATTCCAACAAGATATAAATGATTTTGAACATCGATTTTAAGTTGCTCGGAAGTAAAATGTTTAGCGACGCGCTCATAGTACCTTTTGGTTCGTTTTTTATCGTCTTCTGATTCCATTCTGTCTAAATATTCCTTAAATGAAATGCCTGTTTCAAAGAACTCTTTAGAAATCTTTTCCATTATCGTTACAGTCCTGATTAAATATTTTAGGTTATGTTTCTTATTAATTCAAAAAAAATCCTATTATCTTAATGGGAAGGTACTGATAATTCAGGAAAAAAGGGAAAATTCTACCTGCCGTCAATTGTGAATAATGTTTGCACATAATTTGGCTTAGGAACTATCATCATTTCGATGAATATGAAATTTCAGACCTTAATAAACTCAGCTCTGAAAATATGAATGTGATGAGTCATGGAATCTCTACTACATGAAAAAAACACTCTAAATCAGCTCTTAACGCCGCTTTCTGTTTTCTTGTTCTTCTTAGGGCTCTGGTTTAATATAATACTATTTAAGAAAGCATTATTAATTCACGGAACTGAATTCATTTGGAGAAATCTTCCCGCAACAATGTTAGTACAATTCTTTACAGATGTATCTTTAGGAAGTGTTCTTTACGCAATAGGAATAATTCCTTTACTATTGGGAGTGGTATCAGTTTATCAAATACT
>JAEOTF010000225.1 GCA_016840025.1 Candidatus Hodarchaeota archaeon | reverse complement strand
TTGGGCGGATTTAGCCCATGGGGAATTTCAACGCCAACTGAAGTATAAGAGTACTTGGGAACGGCGCCCCGTTTATCAAGTGGATCGGTGGTTTCCTTCTTCTAAGCTATGTTCCAACTGTTTATACTATCATCCGACCCTCACTTTAGCGGACCGTACCTTTCACTGTCCTTTGTGTGGGTTACAGCTGGATCGCGATTTGAATGCCGCCCAGAATTTAGAAAATTACTATCAGTGGCATTTGCCTTTATTTACTGTCGCCGCAAGTTCTGTGGAGACGTTAAACGCTGGCGAAGAGGTGATCAGTCATCCCCCGCGGAAGCCCGCCTTGATGAAGCTAGAAGAAAGCAATCTCCCCCCCAACCCCCAGGACTTAAAATGTCCAAGGTTGGGGAGGAAGGTAGAAGACTTTTAGAACGGTTTATCGCGAGGTTGGTATGGTTTAAGTGAGTGAAGAAAATCTCTGTCTTTCTTTCCTCTACTACTTCTTTTAGAGTATTAATGCTCACTTCAATGAAAGGATGTCCTATTCGAGAAAGATCTCGCTCTGGAATCTCTTTTGGACTAAAGAATGTTCCGTCCAGAAGAGCGATATCAACCTTTTCTGTCTCTTTAACGATGGAGCAATCCCAGGCTTCCCAACTCCTGATATCTGGTATGTAGAGAAGTTTCTTCTTCTTCCCAATAATTATAAATCCGAGGGTATCGGAAAACTCGTCACGATGAGGCACTTGAAAAGGTCTAACTGAAACTTGCGATGTTAGAGAGAGTTTTTCCCTAAAATGAAGAGTATTAAGTAATATATTCTCAAAACGGACAAGCTGGTTCCAAGGACCATTATTAATCAGAAAGTCTTTCATACGAGAGGAACAATAAACTGGCAATCTGTGAGTGGACATCGCTTCATGACCAAAAAACATCAATCCTGTATAGTGTCCAATGTGCGCATGAGTAAGGAGGACACCATCAGGAGAATATCTCGAGTAGCTCTTATCAGGGGCCACTCTCTCAAATATTCTATGGCATTGGACTGGGATATCAGGGGTTGTGTCCATCAGGAAGCTTTTTTTTGCTTTTAAATCAAGAATAACAAGTGATGAGATAAAACGAGAGAATTGTGGGTTTTCTCGTATCCAAAGACAATTTTTGCAGTAACAACCCACTTGAGGAATACCCCCATCCTGGGCGGTTCCTAGCACTTTAACGAGAACATTTGTTTCTCTTCGTTGATTTTTTCTGTCTTCTGAAGAAATTTTTGTTTTGTTTCGAGGAAAAAGACCATTCATACTGCAAGACTTCCAACAAGGGAATCGATTAAACTCTATTTTTGTATCCTTATTTTTAAGACTTCTAAATAATAAATCCCCTAAAAAGATAATCACGCTTTTATCATGAATAACTGTAAATAGAAACAACTAGGAACTCTTTGAGGGCAGTTATTTTATCTGGAAAATTTGTAGGATATTCTTTTCATGGTCACAACTGAACAAGTTTTAGTAGCGCTCATATTAACAACGTTCGCTGGATTATCAACGACAGTAGGCGCTTTACTTGCATTCCTCGCACCCACATCTTCGAAACGTTTTCTTGGTATAGGTCTGGGCTTCTCAGCAGGTGCAATGTTGGCTGTTTCTTTTTTGGAATTATTACCCCAGAGTATCGAAGATTTAGATTTTTTTTGGGCCAATGTTTGGTTTTTCATTGGAATTATTTTCATCTTCATGATAGACATTGCTATTCCTCATATTTACAAAGAAGAGCATGATGATCATTCGATTTTAACTAAGGAAATATCTCCTGATCTCGAAGAGCAGATAGAAATTCATCGAATTGGGCTCTTAGCGGCCGTTGGAATAGGCGTACACAATCTACCTGAGGGCTTGGTCACCTTTGCTGGAACCTTACAATCAATTGAACTTGGAATGGTGTTAGCTTTAGCTATAGCTCTTCATAATATTCCTGAAGGACTTTCTGTTTCTATTCCTCTCCAAGCTGCCACCCATGACAAGAAATATGCCTTCAAAATGAGTTTTTTAAGTGGGTTAGCAGAACCTGTTGGTGCTTTATTAGCTGCCACCATTTTTTTACCGTTTTTAACAGCTGAATTATTAGGCGCAATATTGGCTTTCGTAGCAGGAATTATGGTATTTATCACCTTTGATGAGTTGCTTCCTGGTGCTAAAAAGGCTTCAGATTCACACTTGGTATCATTAGGAATAATTTTCGGTATGTTTATTATGGTATTCACACTTTGGGTGTTCTCTATTTGATAGAAGATTATTTAAGATATTCCAGCCAATTTCGCTCTAATTTTTTTAAAAAAGGACAGAAGTTTTCTCAACTTATGTTAACTATCGAATGATGAAACAATATGGTTTCTAAGCACTCCAATGTCGCTAATTTCAACCTCTACAACATCTCCTACTTCTATAGACCCTACACCTGCTGGTGTGCCTGTTGAAATTACATCCCCGATTTCAAGGGTCATAATGTTTGAGATGTAAGCTAAAATATCTAGAAATTGAAACTTCATAACTGATGTCCATGCTTCTTGTCGAATTTGGTCATTTAATCGAGTTTGAACCTTGTAATCTACTTTAATAGGATCTAGCACTATCCATGGACCTATACATGCAAATGTATCAAACCCTTTTCCTCTCACCCAGGTTTTATCCTTTTGTTGTAGATCTCTTGCAGTTACATCATTAAAACATGTTACACCAAATAATTGCGGAATTTGTGATAATTCATCCACCGTCATTCGTGAAATTCGCTGTCGAAGTACTAATGCTAATTCACCTTCATAGTGTAGATTGGATGTTTGCTTAGGGTATACTATTGGTGCATTTGGGCCGTTGATGCTTGATGGAGGTTTAAAAAAGAGGAGCGGTTCATCTGGTACCACGTTTCCCAGTTCAACAGCATGGTCTTGATAGTTACGTCCTAAACAAATGATTTTACTTGGACTTGCTGGAGTTAACATTTTAATTTTTGTTAGATCGGTACTTGTCTCTGTCTTATCCAGATGGTGAGATTGAACTCGGTCTAAACACAAGTTCAGGTCTTTTTGCTTGAGTATTTTAACTTCTTTCTTTTCATATAGACAAGGATGTGTTTCGCCTTTGAAAACACATTGTCCTAAGCTTATTTTTGAATGCAAGGTTATCTCCTGAAGCCATTCATTTGAATAAAGAATTATTCTTCAATATTTAGTTAAAGGAAGCAGCGATTTCTCGGATAAATGTCGAGGCAGCAATTGTGTCTCCTAATCCTACTGTTGATACTGGTTCTTTAACTACCTTTGCTGGTACAACTATAAGAGTATGATCTTCTTGCTCCCAAATTCCAGTTTGAATTAGTGAGTTTGCGTCTTTGATTTGTGATTGCTTTTCTAACATTGTAGCAAATTCTTTTAAATTTTCCATTCCTGCCTTTGAAACCGCTATTCCTCTCCCTTCCTCAATAACTTTCTTTGAGATGATTTTTCCTAGTTTTGCTTTTGCTGCGCCAAGAGTAGCTCCATATAACATTGCTTCACGTACTCTTTGGGCATTTACGGGGTAGTTTTTTGAGATAATAATGAGATTGTTTTCCAGTGTACGGACATGAAGTCGCTGAATTCTAAGATGGCGGAACACTTCTACAGATGCTTGATAAAGCTCAAGTAAATCTCGCCATTTACCGTCCATTGACTTCTTTTGTGATATTACTTCCCATATCTGTGCCAATTCGACCTCATTCACTCCTAGACTGTAATTTTGACGAATTATTCGATTAATTACTGCTTCACGAATTGTAGCATTACCCATGTAAGCGAATTCAAAATGAATTTTCAAACCTTTGTTTTCTTTACGCCAGGATCTCAATAAATTTTCGAGAAAGTCTATTCTCGTCTTATAATTTATTCCTTGAATTTCAGGTTGTAAAAGATGAAATCCAGCAAAAATACAAGCTGGTGTTTTAGAAAGAAGGGGCTTTATGCCCTCTAGGAAATCTGGATTAATCTCCAAAGATGAGTTTGGAATGTCATAAGAGGCTATAAAGCGATTGTCTCGCGGACACTCAAATATCTTATCTCCTAACTGGAGCTTTTTCCCTTCTTGAAACTCTATTATCCAATGAACTAAATCCGGGACATTTTCTTCCCAAGCTTGCTGTGGAGGAATAAGAATAGTTTTTTGATTTTCGATACGTGGAATAAGCACATTTTTATGATGAAATAGCTCTGCTTGATTCTTAGAGAGATTACAAACATGAACAATTACTTCTGTGAATAGAGCGAGAAGGTTAGCCATGATTCCTGCTTGACCACCCATTCGTCGTTCATCAAAACCAAGGTTTTCTGAAATCCACTCATAGACAGAATGATCATAAATAAGCCATTCAGCAGCTTTACCCCGAGAAAAACACCACAAAATCCCCGCAAATAAGTCATCGAGAGTACAAATTTCCCCAGGAGGATTTTCTATTTTTTCCAGTACGTCCAAGACCTGTTGATCAGATTTGATATACTTATCAAGGTGTTTCTGCTCAATATGAACGAGAGCATCAATATTCGTATTAAAACCTAGAATGATAGGTTCAATTTCCCTGATGTTTACCGAAATTGAATTATATAGGGCATTCCAATGTGATTTCATTATTTGCACAGCAAAAATTCGATTCAATTTTCAATGGAATCGAACACAAAACGTATACAGAATGGAAGCTGAACAAAATCTGTCGATAGTTACATTTCATGGGGAACTGATATTCCTAAGATTCGTAGTGTGTTATCTAATGCGTATATTGCTGCAGCGACTATACCCAAACGAAATTTCTTAAGATCATTAGGAGCATTCAGTACTGGACATGTTTCGTAGAATTTATTGAATTTTTGTGCTAAATCATAAGCGTAAGCGCATAATGTATTAGTACGCATTGAATTACATGCTTCTTCTAGCGTATTAGGGAGTTTACCTATTGTTTTTATCAATTCAAACTCTGCAGCTTCTACTTGCTTTACAGAGCTGGATATGATATTATCTATTGTAATATCTCCTTTAGTTAGGATTTTCTTAGCTCTCACTAGGGAATAAACAATGAAAGGTGCAGTATCCCCTTCCAAACTAGTAGCTTCTTCTTTACGATATATCACAGTCTGTTCATTAGAGAATTTCGCTAACCAATAACGAATGGCTCCTACTCCTAGCATTTCAGCTATTTTCTGTCTTTCAGATCTACTAATCTCTTCCTTTCGTTTCTCTAAGATGATCTGATAAGCTGCTTCCACCGCTTCATCCACTACGAAATCTACCCATGCTTTTGCTTCGTACCAATTCCCTTCCCGTCCACTGAAACGACGCCCTGGTAGAGTTACATGTTTGTAGGAGAGATGAAAAGACTCTTGGGATTGTTCCTTCAGACCAAGTAGAGCTAATGTTTGTTTCAAGATACTCTGAAGATAGTCTTGTTCGTAACCAATGACATTGACAACTCTATCTGCTTTACCAAAGCGCTCTTGAGACGTCCCTAACTTAGGAACTGTTGTCCAAAGCTCCTGTTGGGTAAATTGTTGACACCACGCTTGGTAACTTAATTTAGCTTTACTCTGACCAAATTTCCACATTTGATAGGCCATATCATGTGCTAAATAAGTCGGTACTTTATTAGAACGGACAATGATTTTGTCAGGATTCTTTATGTCCTTAAATTCCTCTAAACGTCCCATTCGAGCAACAAAACAACCATAATTTTCTGAGGCTTCATCAGTTTCATATTCAAAATGTTCGGACGCTTCTAGTTGCTTGAGAGTAGCGTCCCAAACTGCAGAAAGTGCAATATCACTTTCCCAGATGAGTAAATCATATAGAATCCCTAAACGCCAAAGTGTTTCAAGATTGCTCTCAACACATTTCTCTGCTAAAGTACGCCTGAAGTCCTGTAATTCAGATGTGTTTTTCAGTTGTTGCATCAATTGAGTGACTTCTTCGTCTCGTTTTGGATTCTCTTCCAGCTTTTGAGTTGCAATGGAGTAGATTAACCCTAACCAGAGATCAAATTTCATTCCCCTATCACGAAGAACTTTAAGATGGAGAGAATTTTGGAAAGCCCAAACGAGAAT
>JAEOTF010000224.1 GCA_016840025.1 Candidatus Hodarchaeota archaeon | reverse complement strand
CTGGCGTAATAAACTGCGTTCGTGGTTATTGAGCCGCAATTCATACTTGTAGGCGCGATTGATTACCACAGCCTTCTTGAGTTGAGCCGACAAAACGTCACCGGTAGACAAAAAGAGCTACTCCCATTTTAAAGCTTCAGAGGAGAGACCAATGAAAGTGACTCGTCCGACAAAACTTGTCTCTAACCTTTTCCCTGCCAATATTGGTTTTTAGAGGGCGGGATGCCGTCTTACTTCTGTTCTACGCCATTTTTTACTCGCCCCGCGCTTTTTCCTTGAGTTTGGACGCAATGGCCAAGTTTGACCAAAAATTTGGGATCAGTTGACAACCCCTTATGAGAGATGTTATGATACAGTTTATGGTCTTGAGATGCTCCATAATATAGTTAAAATATTAATGAATAAAGTCGTTGCTGGGTTTATTCATAGCAACGAAAGAAGAAATACTTCCAGAATTGTCATTAACAGTTTTTAGGACGTTTGACTCTTGGTAAGAAGGTCTGATGAAACACTTCTTTAAAAGCAAAAATTCTTTTTTCCCGTTTGTAGTTTACACTGTCAAAAAATTGCTGGGATTCTTTATATCTCTAACTCCTCTAAATTGGTTACTAGGGCTAAAGATTAATCTAAAATATAAAGACGGTATTATTCGCTTTTTAGACTCAGATGAAGGTTGTCTCAATAATGAAAATATTATCAATACATTCTAATGGGCTAAAAGTATCTAAAAGAGGTATTGCAACCTCTAAACCCGAAGATTTTGATAAAAAAGACAATATTATTCGTGAGGACGCTAAAACACTTGTTACTTTTATTACTGTAGAGGATCAGGATACATTCGATACCGATCTTATAGCTAATCAAGCTGCTGATGAAATTTGCAGGATTGTTGAGGAAATTGAAAGCTTCCCCGATAAGATCAAAGAAATGAATGAAAAAACTGAGAAATACAACAAAGCTCTTCACGCAGGTAAGTTTGAAGGAAAGCCAAGAAAACTCAAAGAATTAATAGGGAATCCTGAAGAATATAAAGTGGAACAGATAGTTGTTTATCCGTGGGCACACCTTTCAAAATTTCTTTCTAAAGATAATACTGTATCAGAGATTTTTCCCAAAATTGTTACCAATTTAAGGGAACAGAACTATTATGAAGTTCGTTAACCTTTTGGTTTCTATAAAAGCTTTGAGTTAAATTGTCTAGGACATGAATTAGCGGAAATTCGACGTGAGATTGAGTTAGCGATTTCTCCTAAAGAACATCCTACTAGTAAATTTGTAGTATTTACAAAGGAAGGGGACGTAATTGATGTGTCATATGACCCCCAGAAAGACAAAATCCTTTCATCAGGTTCTTTACCAGATGATAAAGATTTTGAAACTTTCCTAAGAGGCGAAATGGGCGCTAAACGCAAACAAAGTGCTGAACCTCCACACATAAAATTAATGCGGAAATTTGAGTTAATAGATTTCGACCCCTACACCGATACGGGGAACTTTCGCTACTTGCCTAATGGGATTATCCTCAAAAATCAAATTCGGGACTACATCGAAGATAAGATAATTAATATTGGGGGATTTGAATTAGCGACACCAACAATGTATAATGTTCGAAATCCTGTTTTAACAGCTCAAACTGCTCGTTTTCCCGCTCGTTCCTATTGGGTTCATTCTGGAAACAATCGGTTTCTCCTACGTTATGCATGTGATTTTCTCCAATTCTTCCTTTTAAAGGAGATGAATCTCCGAGAGGAGCAATTACCAGTTAGAATGTATGAATTTGAACAATATGCTTTTAGAAGGGAACAAGAGGGCGAACTTACTGGGATTAGACGTCTAAGAACCTTCATTATGCCCGATTTGCATACCTGCTGTGCCCGGGATTCCGACCTAAGACGGGCAAAGAAAGAGTTTGAACTTCAGTACTATTTGTGTGCAGAAATGATGGAAGACTTTGGATTAGACTTCGAGATTGCCTTTCGAATGACCGAAGGTTTTTTTGCAGATAACAAGGAATGGTTACTTAATTTAGTGCAAAAAGTGAAAAAAAATGCATTAATTGAATTATGGTCTACTCGATATTTTTACTTTGTTCTAAAATTTGAAACGAATGTAATTGACACATCTGGAAAAGGAAGTTCTCTTTCAACCATTCAAATCGATGTAGAAACAGCCCTTGCCGAAGTAGAACAGGCAGGAAAACTAAGACAGAAGTATGGTATCGAATACAAGACCAAAGAGGGAGGAAAAGACTATCCGATTATACTTCATACATCACCAAGCGGTGGTCTTGAAAGAATAATTTATGGAATATTAGAACGAGCAGAAATGGCAAAAAGAGAGGGAAGAGTACCTGGTTTCCCCATATGGCTCAGCCCTGTCCAAGTTCGAGTTATTCCCGTACGGGCGGATAATAATAAGCAAGTTACATTATCCGAGGATATTTCCAACCGATTAAATGCCCTAGGGTTTAGAGCTGACATTGATGAACGCGATCATAATGTGGCTCGCCGTGTAAGAAAGGCAGAAACAGAATGGATCCCTTACACGCTTGTAATTGGAGATAAAGAGCTAGAAACAAAAAAACTGATTATACGAAAAAGATTAACTGGCCAGGTCATTAATAACAATCAAACCTTCGAAACATTGGAAAATATGACTT
>JAEOTF010000223.1 GCA_016840025.1 Candidatus Hodarchaeota archaeon | reverse complement strand
CGCGATAAAACACTGGGGCTTATTGGTACAGGGAATATCGGACACTGTGTTATTGAAATCGCTAAGGGCTTTAGTATGAACGTTATAGCCTATGATGTAAAACCAAATGAAGAATTAGCATCTCAGATTGGATTTCAATATCTCGATATGGATGAACTCTTAACAACATCCGATATCATCACCCTACATGTTCCACTTAATGAAAAAACGCGTAATCTCCTTTCCTACAAAGAATTTGCGAAAATGAAAGATGGCGTGGTTATAATTAATACTGCACGGGGTGGCGTTATTGATGTTCATGCTTTAGTACAAGCACTTGCGGAAGGAAAGGTCGCAGCGGCAGGTTTGGATGTATTACCTGAAGAACCTATTATTCGGGAAGAAGCTGAATTATTACACTCGGTTTATCATGAAAAACATAATTTAGAAACCCTTCTTGCTGATCATATATTGTTGCGTATGCGAAATGTCTACATCACTCCCCATAGTGCTTTTAACACCCGTGAAGCTATCGAGCGTATTTTATTCACAACAGTCGCGAATATCCGTGCTTTTATCCTTAATGAACCAGAAAATGTCGTAACGAAAATGTGATCCTCTAAAGTTAAACCGAGTGCATGATTATTTTTTAAATTTTCGAACCAGTCTTTTTTTCATTTTATTGGGCTGGGAGCGGATTACATTGATCGTTTGAAAGATTGCGTCTTTTTTTGCAGTAAAAGAGGCATATTCGTAATTCTAAGTGGCTTTTTCTCGAACCCACTGCCATAAAGGTTCGATTGAGTTGAGATCGGGACTATAAGCGGGTAAATAGTGCAAATGAATGCGATATTCTTTAGCTATTCGCTTGACTTCCGCCCTGTAATGCCACCGGGCATTATCAAGCACTACATCAAGGCGTCTGTGAGGAAAGGCTGCTCGAAGCGTGATGAAAATGGAAGCGGTGGTTTCCGAGGTTTCTTCAAGCACCTCTTCGACATGTAAATATGAACAGGCTTCGTTATAGACACCGTACACAATCATTTTCTGCCTTCCGCTCCGGAAAGTTGGTACGGTGGCTTCTTGTCCTTTTAATACCCACATTGTGGTAAAATCCGGCCTATCATAAAACTTAGCTTGATCGAGATAAAAAGTCAGCCCGTTTGTACTCCGCTTCTCTTCTAATTCCGTTAGTATTTCGAGAAATTGCCTTTTTTTTCAGGATCCGCTTTAACATACTTGGCTTTGGGACGTTTCCGCACAAATCCTAGCTCGTTTAGATACTTAATTGCTGTCCGTTTTTTAATTGTAAGCTGGAAGAATTTGGCACAAAATTCAATAACCTGCCGATACGTCCACTGAACCCCCGTAATTTCGCTTTCAACAGGGGGTTTTTGGACTGCTTCCCGTAATTGTACTTTTTGTTTGGGGGTAAGCCATGATTGTTGGCCAGGAGGGGATTTATAGGCTAATCCTTCTACCCCGTGTTCATTATACCGATCTATCCAATTTAATATAGTTGCATAAGTGCGTTTGACTATAGTTGCGACTTCTGATGGTGATAGCCCCTCTTTTAATAAAGCAATCGCTTGATAGCGTTCATATGAACGGTTATGCTTAGCGGATCGTGCTAAACGATATAATTCTTCCACAGTTTCTGTACGTTCAGGATTTAGATAGACCATAAGGAACATTTATCTTTTAGCTAAAAAAATGTCGGCATTAAGCACGTATTAAACTAGAAATCGAGGAGATTAAAAACTTTTCATGCAACCAGTTTTAGAAAGTTTTCTTGCTAATCTCCTTAACTTTTTGTGTTTCTTATTCTAGAAATCGATTGGAAATTCGGGTACTGGACTAGTTGTATTCATCGGGATTGTGATTAAACGGGACTGTTTAGCGTAAACTGTTCCTCCTGATCGATTTACATCGTTATTTTCATTACTTTGCTCTTGAGAAAGGCTATTAAGTGCCATAAAGAAGCTGGACATATAATCTGTGCCATCTTTCGGTTTTAAAGAAAATTCTTGAATATTTACTACATTTGACACTAATCTTCCGTCTCTTACGGGCGGTTTTCGAGAAGAAATCAAAATCAAAGTTAATCTAAGCTTTCTTAATCAAAGGTTCAATCATTAGTAGGTTGAGTCCTCTCTTTATATGCAAATTGATGAAAGAATAGTAGTAGATGCAAATAACAGCCTTTTTATACCTGGGTCAACTAGTATAACATAGGTGAACTTATGCCAATAGTTGTTAAAAATGCAGATGAGATAGTTTACAGCCGTTTTAAAGCGAAAGCAGCCGAAAAAGGTCTACGAATTGGAGAAGCAGTAACTGAAGCAATGAATATGTGGTTAGAGCAGAAAAAAAATGAAGATATTTACCAGATCATGGAAGACCGCAATGAAATAGCATTCCGCCGAATATTTCCCGAATTGTTGAAACAACACAAAGGTAAGTGGGGTATTATTTCTAATGGGGATCTGATTGACGTTTATAAAACTAGGATGGAATGCTTTAAAGCGATAAAGGCGCAAGATTTGTTAGAAGGACCTAATTTGATTTTTCCAATTCACGAAATCAAACCCCATCATGTGATACTAGGTCCTTACAGGAGAATTACAAATGCGCCAGAGTTATAGCCCTGTTAAATACTCTTCTGTCCTTGCTCCTGTTATTAACATCGGACTAGGGACACCTTTAACAATTAAAGATGATTTAAAATACTTTAAGGCCTTGATAGATACAGGTTATGACGGAACGGTACTTATTTCTCAGGATATATTTATCGAACTAGGTTTGATGGCATTTAAAATACCAATGAGCATGACTGCAACAGCAGAATTTATTACAGGGGAGAAAATAACGATGAAGTCCGCAGAAGGACTACTTTATATCGCAGACTTGAATATGGAGTATATTGTCAATATTGATGCAGTTAATAAGGTTAATGAAATATTAATAGGAAGACAGATTTTAGAAGAACTCTATTTAATATTAGAAGGACCTGAAAAAGAGTATTTATTAACTGTACAAAGAATGAATTGATTGACTTAATCTAATAGAAGTCAATCCATAAAACTCGTCTATAAAAGAAAAAAATAAAAATGAAGCAAAGCTCTATCTTCACTTACGTATGTAGACTGCTCTTCTGCTGTATTTCTCCATTAATAGTAGATATTTCGCGTTAATAATTAATTCTAGATATATAAATATTCATATACTTCACTATGCATTGACATCCCATCTATGAATTTTATATCCTTAAAGTCTATCAGAATGAGGAGTACTGCTGGAACATGACTTGGACAAGCACAATAAGAATCATTTGAGGCTAACACTTACAATGGATTAAGCAGAAGGGCATATCATGGCTGATATCATTTCGATAAAGAATTTAACAAAATATTATGGTAAAACTAGAGGAATAGAAAATCTAACATTAAAAGTCCAAAACAATGAAATTTTTGGATTTTTAGGACCCAATGGGGCAGGTAAGACTACAACTATTCGATCGATTTTAGGTTTGCTTCATCCTAATTCTGGGAGTGTGCAGATATTGGGAATGGATTTTCAAAACCTTACTAAGGATCTGTTTAAGAGGATTGGGTATTTACCAGGTGAATCATACCTTTATAGTAATATGAATGGGCAGGAACACCTTGATTTTTTTCTCTCATTTCATGGAAAATCAATAAAATATCAACAGGAATTGATCGAGAAGTTCAGTAATATCAAATTAGACCGTCCTATTAAAACCCTGAGTACAGG
>JAEOTF010000222.1 GCA_016840025.1 Candidatus Hodarchaeota archaeon | reverse complement strand
TCCCTCCTAAAATTGTATCAGTATCAATAACACTATCATCAGAAGCATCATAAAATGTTACTGTCAAATCATCCCCATCATTATCAGATACGTCTACACTTAAAGTAGGATTATAACTAATATCAGTGGTTCCATTATTCGCAGCAAGAACTCATTAAAAAACGAAAGTAATTGACTATGATAGGAAAGAAAATAAGGAAAACAAGAAATGTGAGGAATATGAAATTTGAGGAGTTAAGTTTTGCCGAAGCACCCAAGATAATTGGAGAACTTCCAGGAAAAAAATCAAAAAAACTTCTACACCTGCAAAGAGATATTGAAGGAAGTGCACTCTCTTATCCGCTTGGAATTCCGATCGTAATGGATGAGGGGAGAGGTGCTACGGTAAAAGATGTTGATGGTAACGTATTTATTGACTTTTTTGCTGGAGCAGGGGTAACTGCACTTGGACACTGCAACCCATTCGTTTTAGAAGCAGTAAGAAAACAACAAAATAAAATAACGCATACATTGGATTTTCCGACTGAAATTCGACTTGAATTGATCGAAAAAATCCGAGGGATAATGCCTGGAAAATTAAGAGACAATGTAAGAGTCCAATTTGGAGGACCTACGGGATCCGATGCTGTAGAAATGGCCATTAAGCTGGCTAAATACAACACGAATCGCCATTCATTAATCGCGTTTGAAGGTGCATATCATGGTATGACTGCTGGAGCATGCTCTTTAACCTCCGGGAAATTTTGGAAAGAAAAGTATATCCCCATGCTACCTGAAGTTCACTTTGTGCCTTATGCCTATTGTTATAGATGTCCTTTACTAAGAACAAGGAACGACTGTAGTCTTGAATGTGTCTCCGCTTATGAACGGGTTCTTGAGGACCCACATTCGGGAGTTGTTCACCCCGCTGCGACCATTATTGAGCCTATCCAAGGAGAAGGTGGCTCTATCGTTCCTCCTAATGAATATATTGCAAAGATAGCAGAAGTCAGTAAAAAATATGACGTTCCTCTTATTTTTGACGAAATACAGGCAGGTTTCTGTAGAACAGGAGAAATGTTTTCTTTTCAGCATTCTGGGGCGATACCGGATATTATAACACTCTCAAAAGCTTTGGGCGGAGGATTCCCCCTCTCTGCTATAGCGTATAGGGATGAACTGGATATTTGGAGAAAAGGAGCGCATATAGGGACATTTAGGGGAAATGTAACGGCAATGGCTGCAGGAGTGGCATCAATAGATTTTTTTGTGGAGAACCAAATCAATGATTATGTCACAAAAATCGGAGACTTTATGTTCAAAAAACTGGAAAAAATTAGGAAGAACTCGGACATTATTGGGGAGGTAAGAGGTAAGGGGCTTATGCTTGGCATCGAAATTGTTGAAAATAAAGAAACAAAAAAGCCCTCTGATAAGCTTGCAGCTAGGGTGAGAGAAGAAAGTTTTAAACGAGGTGTACTCATAGAAATAGGTGGACATTACAACAATGTCGCGAGATTCTTACCACCTCTCATTATAACAAAAGAATTAGCGGGAATCGGAGTGGAAATACTTGAAGAAGCTGTGTTAAATGTCGAAAATGAGCGAAATACATCATAATCGACTGGTTCGATGTCAAAGAAGAAAGTTTCGAGCTGTAGCAATAAGTCCACTATTTCCCAAAAAAATACCAAAAAGCACGACCAATTCGCTCAACAAGCGGTGGAGTAATTTCTTTGAGAGTAAGACCTCGAATTCCTGCTGTTCCAAACATTCTACCCATATTTATGTCTCCAAATAATCTTCAAAGTGATTTTCTACAATATTCTTAGGAATTGGAGATGTACATAATGGTTATGAAGATAGGCGGTGCATCCGTTCGTTTCCAATTTTCATGTAGAGTTCATTACCATTCGCTGGAGGGATTATAAGTTCATCCTCACTCTTTTGTTGAAGGGATAGTGCTTCTTCAGAACAGGTGGTGACACAGAGCCCACAACCAACGCAGCGATCAAGATTAATCGTAGATATACCATCTACAATGCTAATTGCGTCCATTTGACAACGATCTAAGCATGTTTCACATCCAATGCATAGATCTGCATCCACTTGCCCGTAGTAGTTATTATCCACTAATGAACTTGGTTTGGGGTACTTTTTCAGGTGCACCAGAAATTCACAACAGTCACCACAGCAGAGGCACATGGCGAAAGTTTTTTGGGCATTACCAGGACTCAATACCAAGCCCTTCTGTTCGGCAAAATCAAGAAGCTTCAGTGCCTCTTCTTGTGCGATTTCTCGCCCCAATCCATGCTCTATGTAATAGTATGCTCCTGTAGAAAAGGCCAAACAGATTTCCCTTTCTTGTATGCGGGAGCATGATTCTTCTTGCAGATCCTTCTTTTGCTTGCAGATGCAATTTTGCACTGAAATCTTGCTTTGTTGTTTGATTAACTCCCGCGCGTCATCATAGGAAGCCACCCGTATTGTTGTATCAACAGCTTTGTTGACAGGTACCACTCGAAGCTGGTGTGTATCCTGTTGGTAGAGTTCATCTCGTAGTCCCTCTTCCATATACCTATCAAAATCCTCAATAAATTCCTTGGTCATTCGGTTGACCTGGTACTCAAAGATACCGATGATAAACCAATTAGCTCGATATGTGCTGATTCCACCTTTTCGTGAATTGAAAATCAATCCTTTCGTGCACATCTGCTCTAAAAGAGATTCAACAGTTTCAGGGGCTCGTCCAATCTTCTCAGCAATATCAACAGCTGTTGCTGGAAATGGTGAAAGATGGCATGCCATTTCTGCTTCTTCTACTGTAAAAAGCTGACGGAGAAGATTTAGTTCAACTCCCGATTTTGTGCCTGGGAAACCTACGGGGAGACCATGAAGGTGCTCCCGAAGGCGTTTATATATGTCCTGTTCAGTCAAAATATTTTCACGCTTCTTTTCTAATTACCTGTAAAGCTTCGAGTATATTATGGCTTCGTTCATGGATGGTATAGACTTTTTTTTAAAAGATTATTTGGAAACTTCCTTTTGTATTCTCTGTTCTCATTAATAAGGTTAATATGATCAAGATCTCATTTATAATTTATGAAGAGCAGCTAAAAAAGCTGAATAGTTTTTAAGAAGCGCCAAAATATAATTTCATCCCAATTGGGCAAAGTATCACTATACAAAGTATATAAGTGATTTAGGTGATCTAATGGACGCAATTTCGGTAAATTCTTAAGATTGAATGATTTAGTAAATTCCCATAGGTCGTACAATCAATCTAATAACTGAATGGTTTCTCGACCTACGCGCCTAGCTTTTGTTAATACATCAGTATTATTGTGTACTTCGCCTCGACTTCCTACACCAGGAGCAAGTACTGTTTCATCAAGTTTAATATTTAAGTAACTCAGAATGTCGGTGATCATACCCACAACATGACGTGCGTTGGTTTTATGGCCGCCTTCAAAAGGTATAGTGAAAGAAAGTATTATTCGTTTTTTCTACCACAAATACCTACTGTCCCAAACATTTTACCTATAAAATCACTTATTTCTCTAGTATTATGCGCTTAGCTGTTGATATTAAAAGATCTGCCACCTGTTCAATTTTTTTATTAAAGAGCTCGATTACTTCTTCATGGGTGACTTCAGACTGGAATCCCGCTGCCTTGTTTGTTATCACAGCCATTGTCTGATATTCCACCCCTAGTTCCTTTGCTAGGACAACTTCAGGAACTGTCGTCATTCCCACAACATCAGCATAATTAGAAATCATTTTAATCTCGGCTGGGGTTTCAAATCGAGGTCCATTAAACACAGCAATAGTTCCACCATTATGGACATAAACACCCATCTTTTGTGCTGTTTCTAGAATCTTTTCACGAAGGAATGGCGAAAATGGCTCAGAAATATCAGTATGAACAACTGCTTTTAACTCGCCTTTTTTCCGAGTTTTTACTGAAAATTGACCTTCAAAAAAGGTTTTAGGCCTACCAGCTGTAAAATCCAGAAAATCATGTGGAAGTAAGTAGTTGCCGGGCATTAGGTGATTTTTACAACTTCCTACAGCATTAGTTGTCAAAATATGATCAATACCTTCACTAAAGAGCGCATAGATATTTGCACGATAGTTAATAGCGTGAGGAGGAATGGAATGAGAACCACCATGTCTAGGAAGGAAGATTATCTCGTGATCGGTACTATCAAGCGGCATTACTCTAACAGTCACATTCCCAAAAGGAGTGGCAATTTCTTTCTCTTTTGTTTCTTCCCCTATTGAATAAAATCCTGATCCACCGATAATTCCAACTTTCATTAGTAAATCACATCAATAAAACTGAATGAAACTCAATTTTTCATATTGTATGAAAAAAATTTCTAAGATAAATCTAGATGCTCAACTACTCCTTTTTCGAGATTAACATGTAAAAAGGTTAAATAATATGAATACATTTTGTAACCTATATTTCTATCAGGATTTAGGACAATTAAAAGAAGAGAAAACACCTAGGAGATGATTAGAATCATGCCCATATTGTCTTGTTGTAATGAAGTAATGAATATGAAAGAAAAAGATAAAAATGACATTAAAACTTATGAATGTAGTAAATGTGGAGAAAGACTAGTCATAAATACAATTTATGGGGATTTAGAGGAATAGACGCAGTCATTTAATGTATTTATGTTTTAAACCTCCAGAAAAAATCCATCCCTTACCTGAAGGAAAGGATAAGAATAGCCGATGAAAGTATATTCAGTTGGCTACGCAGCATTTACGTTCGAACAGTTTGTAGAACAGCTTAAAACTCATGGGATTGGGACTGTAGTAGATGTACGTACTTATCCGTATAGTAAAATCTCGCCCGAATTTACGAAAAAAGACCTTGAGAAGTTTCTACCTCAAAATGAGATCAGTTATCGATATCTGGGGGAATTATTAGGCGGAAAGGGAGATCCACCATACCCTCAGCTTATGCAAACTGAGAAATTTACTCATGGACTGAAGGAGTTAGAAAACATCAAGAAAAGACCAATCGCGCTTATGTGCGTCGAACCTGCGGAAGAGAGATGTCATCGGCAGTTTATACTTAATGCTTTACGCGAACGAGGGCATGAGGTTATTGCCATTCTTCCATCAAAAAAGAAGAAGACAACCGAAAAACAAAGCTCCTTAAATAATTTCTTTAAGTGACAGGCAGGAGAGCTACGATTCATGGTTTCTATTAGCCCTAAAAAGGCAATTATGGAGCGAACTAAGGTTTTTTGGGATATAGAAAAGCTATGACAAACAACAGACATTCAGACAAGTTTTCAAATGATATCGGAGTTTTTAAAAAATGAATATACTACAATTCCTGAAAAAGAGCGAATTGGAAAGGGAAGAGTCTTTGTCGCGAAGGTTGTAGCCGAAGGAGGTTTTAAACTATTAGAGTATAAGACAAATTTTGATTTTATAGGCTATACAACTCGAAGTTTTGATTAAGCTAAATTGTATCTCTCCAAAGAAACCTCTTTGTAATTTTCCACAATTTCTTTAATCAAGGCTTTAGTTAATTTTCCATGACCTGTTTGCATTTCATATAATCGATTGGGTAGGTATTCCTCGATATTGGAATAATTAAATCCGAAATTAATCTTAGTATCGATTCGAAGTTTTTGAATGTTGTAACCAAGAGATAAAAGATCTCCTTCAGACTTTTGAATCCCTAAATTACTGAAACATTCAACTATAAGTTCTGGTGTATACAGATTCCGTGCAAATAAACAAATAATTAATGAATTAAGTGTATTACGCCATTCTTCTTCTTTTATTAGATTTAATATATCTTTAGCAGGATCTATTGGTTTGACAAAAGATTTTTGGTCTAATGAATATCCAGCATTGTCAAGATGAGAATGTCGTCCTCCTATTAAATGACCTATCATACTATATGGTCCTGTTGAATATCCTGCGGGAACTTGATTATTAAACCGGAGCGCTAAATCCTCTCCACCAAATTTTTCAACTAAGGCATTTAATCCTTCACCAGCATACCAAAAAATGTCTTTATTACTCGATTTTCGTTCTGCAATCCGACGTATTACTTCCAAAAAATCCTCAACTCGACCAAATCTGATTGGAAGACCCCCTGTCTCAGATTCCGTGATAATTCCCTTTTCAAAAGCTTCTGCCATCCATCCCAAAATTCCACCTGTTGTGATTGAATCCATCCCATATTTTTCAGTTTGTTCAATTAGCTTTAATAATTCCGTACCCTCACCAATTAATAACACTGGTCCAAGTAAAGTCATTGGCTCGTAATCATAAGGAACTGATTTTGAATAGATATCGGCTAAATCTTTTCCATAACGTTCCCGTAAAATAGCTACATGGATACACCCCACAGGACAAGTATTGCAGGAGACTCGTCTGGTTAAATACTTTTCAACAAACTTTTCACCTGATATTTCCTCTGCATGTTCAAACTGACCTAATAGAAAATTTTTAGTTGGTAAAGAATTCAATGCGTTCAATGGCAGTACATTTTGGGGTGTTCCGAGGACATGATACTTCTTCATCACCTCAGTATTGACGCATAGATTCCATATTATCTTGTAAGTCTTTAGATATGCTTTTCTGTCAATTTCCGGTTGATCTAATAAAATATCTTTGTTTCCACTTATCACCAAAGCTTTTACATTTTTAGATCCTAAAACTGTTCCAGCACCTAATCTTCCGAAATGTCTTAGTGTATCAACTACAATTGTTCCGTATCGAACTAAATTTTCACCTGCTTGCCCTATACGTATAATACTTCGCTTTCCAGGCTGTGCAGGTACAAGTTCTCGTAAAATTCGTCCAGTAGTTGAGGTGTACATCTGGGCTAAGGGTCCAGCTGGTTTTATCTCAACTTCATCGTTGATAATTGTAATAAATGAAGGTTTGTCTGCCTTGCTTTTAATAACGATAGCTCCATAACCCGCAAAACGCATTGCGAGAGAGAGTCTCCCTCCAGCATATGATTCTCCTAGATCCCCGGTATAGGGACTTCGAAAGAGAGTTGCAGTCTTGGATACAATTGGATAAAATGTTGATAGTGTTCCTATTGAGAAAATTATTGCGTTTTCAGGATCTAAAGGATTTGCTGTCTCAGGTACTTGCTCTTTTAGAAGATTAATGCCTACACCTATGCCACCGACCCATTCTTTGAAGAGTTTCTGTCTTTTTATGACTTTACTAGTTCCTTCGGATAGATTAATTTCAAGGACTGTATCAGGAATAACAGACATCATTAGTTTCTCCTAAAATTGTGTAGTAGGTTCCTCCATTACTAATACCCCAGTTGGACAAAACGTGGTACACAAGCTACATTGTCGACATATTATGGCATTTTTAAGCGCCTCGTCAATATGAATGGCACCAGGAATAGGACAAGCCTTTATACATTCATGATTACATTTATTTGCATTACATATTGACCTATTGACTAAAACTCCTCCTCCATTTGCCCTTTTTCGAATTGCACCTTCTATCGGGCATACTGGTACACAAGGTGGTTGAAGACAACCTCTACATACAACAACTGCAAACCCACTTTTTCCATATCCCCCAACGGTTTTTACCTTAATGGAAGTTCTATCAACTGAAAGAACCTTTTCATTAACTCGTGCACATGCTAAAACACATTGATAGCATCCTACACATCTATCTAGATACTCAACTCTTAAACGTTTTGCCAATTTATTGCCCCAAAGCTACTAATACTGTTAGAAGACTATGGAAAGTGAAGCAAAATAACCACACCTAAATTTTATTAAACTCAAATTCCAAGGTTTGACCGCTTTTTGACATTTCTAAGACTGCAATAAGCTTTGTTTCGCTTGGTCTTTTATAAATTATACGTCCCTTTTCGTTAGGGTCATCTGATCCAAAAATTATCTCGGAGTCAGTCATATCAAGCAAAACATAATAGACAAAGTCTGATTTTTCTTCCCAGCCTGTTAAATCGGAATTAAAATGTTTAATCTTCAATTTAATTATGCCGTCAACATTATCAATGACCACCATCTCATAAAAACTAACTTTGCCGTCTTTAATCCAGCGAAACATCCCCATAATCGTGTCGGCTAAGGGAATACTCCAATATTCGTCTACAATATCATCGCCAATTTTACCTTGCCAATTACCCTGCAATAATTTACCAATTGACTGAAACTTGCTCATTTTTTACCGCTCCTTCTATCAAGGGGGATTCTTACCTTATAGTTGGGATAAGCTAGTTACTTGTTCATCCTTTTATAAAGGATACAAGGAGAGTAGATTAGATGAAAAAAAGAATTTATGAAGTATGCCGAAATAATATGTTAAAAATTCTGTTCTAATCTTCCTTTTCGCGCCATGATTACTCCGTTTTTAATTACTAATGAAATATTTAAGACATCTTCTAAGGAAATTGCCGTTGAATTATTCTTTGTATCTTTATAAAGAGAATTGCGGAAAGAGAAATAGAGAATTTACTAAAAGACACGGAAGTATAAATATGATATGCTTTAAGTCGATGAATGCTTTTTTTGATTCGTCAAAGAGACTAGAGCATAATAAAGATACGATAATAGGGAGAAGAGAAATGATGTTAAAACATAAGAAGAATAAAGACACGTCAATAGGGGAAAGACTTGGGAATCCCTTACTTGGTGACAAAGAGTTCCTCCAACATGAGTACTGGCAAAAAAAGCGTAGTCCGAAGCTCATTGGAAAACAACTAGGGTGTAGTGCAGCAACAGTTAAAAGAGCTCTCAAAAATCTGGAGATCCCGTTGAAGTCGTTAACACAAGCAAACAGTGATCGAAAGACGCTTGGATATCCTGGTAGATGGAAAAACCGCTCTAGATTTTATGCCAACCGGCTTTTTCTGATTGTCTTTCATTGTTTTCTTAGATTGGAAAACGAGAAGATCGCTAAGATCGCAGGTTGTTCCGAGAGGACAATTCAGGACTATGTCAATGATTTTGGTCTACCTAAGAAAGTTGAGGCACACATTAACCACAGTGACTATCCCCCGTTCTACAACAACAGACTCTTCCTCATCACCTTCTATTGTTTCCTCGAATTGACTCCAGAGGAAATTGCGCCAATTGCGAAGTGTGGTGGAGTTGTTCTTAATCGTAAGGTCAAGGAATTGTTGCCTTACTGTTACAGAGACAAATCGGAAGCAAAAATTCTCCTCGCCAAGAAAAAGGCGTTGGAAGAATACAGTTATCCAATAGACAGGGTGTTTAAAGAACAGTTGATCGCTTCTATGCTCGGATATGGTAGTATTTCGTCTAATATGACTCATGACGGAGATATTTTTCTTCGTTACGGGAATACTGCCTTTTTTAGTTTAGGTCAGAAAGAGATACATAGTGCTTACGTTGAATCTCTAGCAAATAAGGTCAAGAACACAGGACTTGGGTTTATTGTCAAATACAAGACAAATAAAACACTTCTTCAGGATGGAACTCCCTCGTATCAGACGCGTTTCAGGACTATGGGTTCCATTGAACTAATGGAATGGTTTTGGGACTGGTATAGATTTCCAACAGAAGAAGAGAAACAGAGAAATCCCCGTGTGAAGCATATCAAAATTCTGCCCAAGTGGTTGACAGTCAGTGATTTCACTCCTTATATGTTGTATGTTTGGCATATTGAAGACGGTTATTACATACCTAAGTCAAACCAAATCCATCTGTGTTCATTGAATTTCAATGAAGCTGAGAATGAACGATTAGCGGATTTTCTAAGAGAAGTGCTCAATATTTCTCCGAACAGCGACGATATTAAGGTTCTTTCTCAAAAAGGAACAACGGAAGGATCTAGAGATCGCTACTACTACATCCGTCTGAAGCGAAGAGCCATTAAAAAGTTTTTCGCTTATATCAGACCATACTGGAGAGTGTTTCCCACATATAGCTATAAATTCCCCTGAAAGTCTTCCCTGTCTCCCCTCTTCCGTTTTTTTCTTTATCTCGTAAGGAAGTTTACTTTGAAGTTTCTACAATAATTATTTTTAATGGTTTAGAATTCAAGAAACAAAAGTCGAAGAGAAGGGGTTTTGAGTTATCTAATAACTAGATTTTTCTTTTTTGATAAATATTTTCTAGTTCATACTATCTTCAGAGATCAGACTACCATGTTCAATCGTATCTATTCCCGCTTTGACTGCAGTAAAGATTCCTTCATCCGTATGCGCATGGGAAGCGACATGCAGCCCTAACCGATGAGCTTCATGTACCATTATCTCTAATTCCTCATCCGTGAAAAACGAACGCTTTAACTTCGATCCTATGCCATGCAACACTCCTCCTGTTGTAGCAGTTTTGATAAAATCAGATCCAGATCGGACTCGCTCTCGCACAGCGTGAATTATTCCATCTTTACCACTCATAGTATGTTCCCAGAGATTAGAGTGGATTAATTCATCAGGACCGATTTCTTCTTGATTACCATATTGACCCACAGGTTTTTGAGCCGCCAACAGACGGGGACCATAGAAAACGTTTTTCTCGAACATTCGTCGGAGAGATGCCCCCCATAGTTCACCACCACAGTCCCGTAATGTTGTAAGCCTGCAATTAAATGTCTTTGGGCATTTTTTAACGCTAAATAACCATATGTTGGGGTTTTTGTACGTAAATATGCCCGTTCATACTCCATTATGGCATTATACCCCAAATGAATATGACAATCAATCAGTCCTGGAAGTACAAAAGCCCCTGTTAGATCTATAACCTGATCATCTGTAACTTGTTCATAACTGGATGCGTCTCCAATCCAGCTAATCATATTGTCAGTAATCCGAATCGTTTGCTCATTCACCATTTTGCCCGATAAAGAGTCAAAATAATTCACACTATGCAAAATCAAATCTTGTTTTGACATATTGAACCTCTCCTATATCCAGTCTGCTATTCCAATTGTTTTTCTTGTTCAAGTAGATCACGTAATTTCCTACCATGAATAATCGCGTTTTTTCCACAATCAAAAAAATCTTCGGGAAGAAATACATCTATTTACTTATTTTCACTCAGATCCAATTTTCGGGCAGGAACACCAACGTAAATACCAGGGTAAAGATGGATATCTTTAGGTACAAAAGACATCGCGCCTATAACAACATTTTCACCTGTGCAACCGGGTCCTACCACACTTCTAGCGCCTACTTCCACATTATTGCCGAATTTTATTCTACTACGATGGATATATCTTCCTTCGAGAGAATGAGCGCAGGTTATAGAAAAGCCACCGATGCGACAATTATCACCGAATTCAACGAGGTTAGGATCAACAATTTCCGCACCAATAGCTGCAGAAAAGTTTTTACCGCATTTAAACCCGTATAACTTAAGTAGAGGAATAGGCGGTGCACGATGCAAGAAAAGTTTCGTTGTGAGCTGTAAAGCAATATCATAAGCAGTAACAGCAATTCCCCATACCGCAAGATTGTACCCGCCTATTTTTCCCTCTTTTTGTGTCATCAACAGCATACAAACCCAATACACTATCAGAAGAAGAATCTGAGCGGCAACCCAGGAAAACATAGCGGTTATCCATATTTTAAGAGGAAAAACCAGGTCTAGGGAAGTAACAACAAGCTCCCATACAGTTGCAACAACACCTATTAGAAGCCCAATCACAATCCATTGTCCAATAATGAAACGCATAGAATTTTTACCCTCATTGAAATAAATTAATACCTTTTGTTACCTCTATTAATATAGAAGCGAGTAATAGTAAATTAAATCTTATTTTGGAATCACAGAAAAAGTCCATATTAAAATAACGGGCAAAGAAAAAAAAGGAAAAAATTCCCTCAGGAAAATAAGTCTAACGAAAGCACCTTGGAAAAAACTTTCACGGGAATTCGGAAGATGTAATGGAAGAAAAGGCAAATTTAACGGCTACACAACCGTAAAGCTTGGCGTAGACCAGTAACTTCGGAAAATTTTCCGGAACATTGACATATTGACAATGTGAAATGGTTTTGACTTTCTTCATAAAGGTACCAACGTCAATATCGCAGGAAAATTTAAGATAATTAATATGGCTAAAAGAAATCTTCTCATCTAATTGCATTAAATCATTTTGACTCACTTCGAGATAATGATGATGAGAAATTGAAACTTTTGCTTGTCTTCGAAGCAACTGCTTTAATGATCGGTGCGGGACCTCGTTAATACTGTTTTTCTCACCTTCTATCAGTGTTTTCATCAAGGACGAGAGAATCATCCCAACTGGCAAAGCTAATCGATTAGATAACGCAACAAAATCATTATAAATGCCCTCATCGACTTCACTTAGTACAAGTTTAGTCTGATGATCTTTGCGAAAGATTAATGGAACAGGAGCGAGAAATATATCCTTAATCTCGTCCAGTTCGTCAAGTATCAGTTCCCGTTCTGATAATAGAGAATTTATTAGAGGTTTTAACTGGTTTGCTGTGGCTTTATTATTCAATTGAAGTTTGTCCCGATATGTTTCAATTTCCTGTAAAATCGCATCTTGGAGCAGTCCGACATTCAAGATTTCGGTATCCATAATCTCACCTGTCATTCGGTATCCGAGGGTTTGGGATCAAATTCTGGTTCATAAATCTCAATATCTCCACAACGATTGACTTTGCTGTAAATCAATAATTTAGGGAGAATAGAGGGGATTCGAACCACTTTACAATGCTCAATATAGCGAACATAGGTCATAAAGGTATCACGATCTACGGAGGAATCAAACGTTAATTCCTTAATGTGTTCGAAACGGAAGTGAGCATTAGCCTCGATTAGATCCTTTTTACTAATGGTCAATCGGTCATGATGTTCAATGTGTGCCCGCGGTAACTTCATGAGGGTAAGAGATTTTGTTGAGAGGGAGGGAAACTCACCACTTGTATCTTTGAGGACATCTTTCATGAGTTTTGTTAGGGCATCTCCAAGATTAAGGTTAAGTTGCCTCATTTTCGAGGAAAACTCATTATAAACTACGGAATCAACTCCTCGAAATGTGATGTTTTTCTGATGTCTTCTGGGTTGTCTATGCCTACGAGAAAGTGGCGGCATAGGGGGAAGGGGGGCAACTGGAGGAGGAGCATGGGGAGCATCTGGAGGAAGGGGAGGAAGGGGAGGATGCTGACCAGGTATTTTGAATCGCTTGTACTTTTTGTATCCCCGTAACTCTTCTTCCTCTTCTTCTAATTCGTCCTCGGCTTCCTGTAACTCTTCTTCCTCTTCTTCTAATTC
>JAEOTF010000221.1 GCA_016840025.1 Candidatus Hodarchaeota archaeon | reverse complement strand
TTTTCTTTGCCTCGGAATGTCATTTCAGCGTTTATCATAGAAGCAAGGATTCCAGTAAAGACTAATGGATAAATAAGTACTATTTCTTGAATAGGAAATTCAGCTGTGGTCATAATAAACATAATAATAGTATATAAGCCCAAGAAGTAAAGCAATTTTGAGATGTTTTCGAATCGACGGAAAAAATCTTTGAAATTAGTAACTAGAAGAACTCCAAATGATCCCTGCCCACTAATTTTTCTAACTGCATTATAGGTAATGCCATCCTGCTTAACATTTGAACTAGTGAAAGAAGTTGGTTCTAAAGAATAAGCATAGTTAGTTATTTTCATTCCTACATATAAAATCACGACAAAAAAAACAACTAAACTTCCGACTCCTATTAATACCTCTACCCAGACATCACTAATATTCCCTGGGCTTTTTGCAAATTCAACGACAATTCTTGCTCCCCAAGAACTTGGAAGAAATCCAAGAGTAAATTCAACTGTACCACTTTTATCTAAAATCAACTCATAAGTTTTGGGACTCATAAGAAAATAGAGTAAAGCAATCGCGGGTAACACCACTAGTGTTGCAAGGGCTTTACCAATATCTTTTCCACTTGCGAATTTTTCTAATCTTGTACGAAGATAAGCAGCAATTACAGTGCCAATCCAATATGCAGAAAAAATAGTGATGAGAAAGATGCATATAATCGTACTCGTCTGAAAAGCATCCAATCCAAGCGGATTAAGAATAGCAGTAAATACACCAAGGACCGATATTGCAAAAATAGAATAGAAAGGCAATTTTCCGATAAACTCGCCCAAAATTACGTCACCGGGATTTACTGGGCTAGCAAGAAAGATTTCTGTTTGCCCAACCTTGATATCCTTTAATGCAAAGCTTAAAGGAATTAGCATGAAGTTTAAAAATAAGGTAAAGAGAAAAACTTCCACTAAAGCAAGAGCAGCATAAGAAACTAGCTTCTTATGAATCTCATCGAGTGCTCTTTTTAATATAACATCTACCATCATTGGTGCGATAAAAAAGACATATAATGCCATTCCTCCTATTGCTAAATAAGGAAAAATACGCTTTATTCGTGGTATTTTATTAATGTGGACTGTATATTCAGCTTTGGCGATATTGAGCCACATTGGGGTTGTAAATGGCATTGATGCCTTTCTCCATAGATCTTTTTCTATTATTATTATCCGTTGTTTCGCCAGGCTAGGACATCTTTTTCGAGTAGTCCACCCGTAATTGAAATATACGCATCTTCTAGTGTTTTTGTGATTGTTTTTGCAATGATTTCTTCCACCGTACCCAATGCAATGAGAGCTCCATTGTTAATGATAGCAATTCGGTCACAGAGTTCTTCTACAACAGGAAGGGCATGTGTACAGATAAATATTGTCTTATTTGCGCCTTCAGTAAGTTTTTTAATCAGCTTCCTTACCATATGTGCTGCGGTAGGGTCTAATGCAGCGGTAGGTTCATCGAAAAAGAGTATAGGCGGATCATGGATCAATGTCGCAGCAATTAAGACTTTTTGTTTCATTCCTTTGGAGTAACCTTCCAATAACTCATTTCGTCTTTCATATAGGCCAAATAGGCTTAATAGGTCATTAATTCTTTCATCTAGGACATCTTTTGGGACACTATAGAGCGCTCCAATGAATTCTAAAAACTCATAAGTGCTTAGTTTTTCATATAAACCAGGCGATTCAAATAACATTCCTGTTGATCTTTTTACGTCTTTTTTGTTCTTAAGAATATCAAATCCATTCACAGAAGCCGTTCCATTGGTGGGTTTAATGATGGCATTTAACATACGCACGGTGGTTGTTTTTCCAGCACCATTGGGTCCCAATAAGCCAAAAGTTTCTCCTTCATAAACTTCAAGATCAAGCTTATCTACAGCTTTAATCACACCATTCTTACCATAATATTTAGACAGATTATGGGTTCTGATTACTGCTTTCAGTCTTCTATCTCCTTATTTATCTTTGTTTTTTTAATTTGTTTATGATTTTTTTCATAGAAAAATGCACAAGCATCATTGGTTTCGCTTTTGGTGAAGAGATCCTAGTATGTTTCCAAGCAGGTATCAGTCCATTCATTTAGATCATTTCCTTTTCTATAAATTATTTAATATCAGCTCTCAAAGAAATTAAGGTATTTGAGAAGTTATTGTAACTAATTATCTTTAACAATTAAAAGAACTTCGTAAACGAGTTAAATTGCGTAGTAATCGACTTATAGGTCAGTACTGTATTGTTGTGCGTTTTCTACTTTTCGCGCGCTCCTTTCCCAAAGAATTCTAATAATACGCTTTTAGAAACATTTCTATTCCAATGATAATATTTTAGATAGTAAGATAAACAATGGTAATGATCAAGATTCACCTTCATTAAAGAGGTCTCATAAAGGTCTAAGGAATGAATTATAAGAAGTTATTTCCCATAATTTTAGTCGCTCTAGTGTTAGTTTTATTTCCTGTTGTACTGGCAATATTAGTAGAACAAATTGATAATGAATCCGAGATACCTGCTTCAAACCCAGTTCCACATCCTGGCTGGAAGTTTTTACCACGAACTTCGGGCTATCATGATTATTATGAAGCAATGGATTATGTGACCAATATAACCGCCGCTTTTCCCGAGATTACGTATTTTAATGCCTCAATTGGGCAATCTATTGAAGGTAGAGACATTTTTGCCTTGAAAATCTCCGATAACCCCTCTCAAGATGAGGATGAACCAGAAGCATTATTTTTTGCTCAAATGCATGCAAGAGAAGCCATCACTCTCGAGAATATCTTAGCCTTGATTTCCCATATCTGTAAAAATTACGGTACTGATGTCGAAATTACAGACCTCGTAGACAATCGTGAAATTTGGTTTATCCCCATTCTGAACCCCGATGGGGCCTTATATTGTGCCTATAATGACTCAAGATGGCGTAAAAATCGTAGGGACAATGAGGACGGCACCTATGGAGTAGACCTCAATAGAAATTTCGGCTACAAATGGGGACGCGCAGGCAGTAGCCCCAACACCGCTTATATAACTTATCGAGGCTCTGCACCATTCTCCGAGCCCGAAGCACAAGCTCTTCGTGATTTTGTCTTAAATCACAATTTCTCCGTTTCCATGTCCATGCATAGCTACTCGGGGTTATGGTTATGGCCTTGGGGATATACATTCACGACCTCGCCTGATGATATGCTTTTTAGAGCTATTGGAGAAAAGATGAGCCAACTGCAGCCATATTACAAATACACACCCGAATCCTCGAGTGATCTTTATATAACCTCAGGTGGTGCCTCTGATTGGTTATATGGCTCGCAGAGTATCATTGCTTTTACTGTTGAGATTTACAGTGGTCGTAATGATCCTATCACCTTTAACAGGTTTAACCCTCCCTCCCATAAAATCCAATATGAAGTAGAGAATACAATCCCCGCATTTTTATACTTCATTAAAATTGCAGATAATCCGTGGAATGTTCTTCGATCCAATGAATGATAAATAATCCTTTTGTATGCTTTGTATGCCACACTACAAAGCTAAAGAAAGAAGGACGATTGGAAACTTAATTAAAATACGCTAATTGAATCATCCTATCGTCTTTTGTAACCAGTTATTGTATTTAGCAATGATTTCTGGGCTCTCTAGTTTTGAATGACCTACGTTGTCGTCATAAAATTCCACATTTCCGCCTAATTTTCTCAATTTTTCTACAAATTCTACGGTGCTTTCATATGAGCAGTTTTTATCCTCTGTTCCGTGATAAATAAACATTGGTATTTGTCTGAACAATTTTACATGCTTTTTTTTCAAAAAATTGACAAATTTACCTTTTGTAAACAATCGAATATACCATGGAACTTTTGGTTGACCCGAAAAAACCGCCAGTCCTGCAAATCTTGGATATTCCTTGTAGGTTCGGTAAACTCCATAACCCCCCATAGAAAATCCACTTAAGATGATCCTTTCTGTGTCGACGCTATATTGTTTGATTATATCATCAATTGCTTCCTTAATGTCAATTAGCGTTTCCTTAGGGGCGTAGTAATGTGAATAGCCTCGGGCTCTTGGAGCAATCTTGATATATTCCCCTATTACAAAATCTATTAATCTTAATGTTCCTCTATCGTCCACTCCACTCCCGTGAAGGAATACAATGAGGGGATATTTTTGAGTTGGATCGTATGATTCAGGAATGACAACAGAATAAGGTTGCATTGACCCATCAATTTCGGAGAGAAACGCCCTTCTGAATCCCCCTGTTTGTGTTTCTAGCATATTCACTTCATTTTCTGTGTTTTGTATCATATTTTGAACTTCAAGTATTGAATCAATTAATTCAGGATAAGTTTCATAAGTTTTAATCTGTTTTATTTCTTTGTGTATCTGGTCCAGCATAAATTGCAGAGTAATAAAAGTTCCTTCTGATATCTCTCCCCTACTATTCTTTAATTGTATGCATAGTTCTTCATAATTAAATTTAGGTAAGATCGTTACTTCTATCTTGCCTTGATCCGAATGGGTTTTCCATTGTATAATATATGATCCCAAGGAAAAACCATTCATTGGCACTTTGATCTGCTTTTGAGTGACTCCCTTGTGGCACTCATAACGGAATTTTTTTACGTTTTTAATTTGTTCATTCTTTGTAGAGAGAAATTCAATTTCTAGCACTTCTTCATGTGATTGTGCAGACAGTGTTGCTACCTTAATTGTTAGATCAGTTCCTTCTATACAATTCCTGTCAGAAGTTATGTGTGTTTGAGTTCCATTACTAATTATTGGCTCTTCAAAAGTCATTATTGCATATTTTCTCAGTTTGCCTTCAGCTTGGAAGCGCCAATCGAAGATTACTGAATAAGAATCAAAGAATGACCCCGCTGCTTTTACAAAGCTAAGATTGAAACCCATTGATTTTGGTACCATCCACGAATGGTACGGATACGCTTCTTCCCAGGGTAGGAGTAATTCATAACCTGTTTTTCCATTCTGCATCCTTTTTACTTTAAATTGTACATTTTCACCCAACCTTATCAATTTTACATCTACATCATGATACCAGACTACTTTCTCCTCATTACCATCCGAATCTGTCTGTGGTGAAAAACCGTATACGTAAAATTCATCTGTTAATTTATTCTTTGGTTTCGGCATAGCTAAGAGCATATGAAAGCCATCACCATTCTGAAATCCCCTATCTCGATGTATGACATCCTCACTATCTATCTCGATGAATATATAAAAAAAGTCAGTTCCATATGCTAATCTATAGCTTCCTTTTAATTTTCGAATAAAAGGAGAACCTCTAATTCGTACATTGAAGTGTCTAAGAGGTAAATTATCCAAAGATCCTAACTCACCATTAATGATGGGGGGGTTAGGAAGAAAATTTACCCTAGGTTTTAAGGACATGTATTTATTTCTGTCTATTGAAGAAATTATGCCATATTTCATGAATGAAGATCCTAAAACAAGGAAAAGAACTGATAAAATAGCTCCAACTACGAGAAACACTACTAAAAAAAGACATTCTTGGTGCATCGTATTTCACTTCCTACTTTTGCTAATAGCTTTATTCAGGAATTTAGGCCACTCACTTATAGCCTAATATATGGAAATCACTCCCTCCCTTTCTATGGATCTAATTTTGTCCGCTTGGAGTGTTTATGAGCTTTTTCTATACTTGTTTCAGGGGTGTGTGACGGGCTTTAGTTCTATCTCTGTTCACTGTGAATTTATGATAGTTTTTGTCAAATGCCATTATAGTTTCTTCTCTATATAGATACCAAATACTGAGGATTGCGGGTACTATCCCAAGAGGAAATAAGAGAATAGTACTAACGCTTGTTACAACCATTGAACCGACTCTCGCCCATTCCTTCATCAGTATGAGGAATAATCCGCATGAAAGCGCACTAAGTCCGATTAATAGGAAAATGGGGGCATAAACAATAGAATATGCCACTATATCCTCTTCTGTTGGGTTGTTCTCAAAAAAACTATGGACTATAGAAAACCCGACATAAGTGTAAATTATTCCAATAATCCCTTCATAGACTGCTATTGGGAACCTTCCACTAGGTCTTGAAAAAGATAATTTCTCTACTCCAGCTGTTTGAGAAGTTACTGTTGAGGTTTTGAGTTCCTGATTCATGATCTTTCACTAAATTAGCATTTCCACCCCCATCTTTATCAAAAATTCTACACCGGCTCCGAAATATCTAACACCAGCTCCGACACCTATGACACTTACTATGACACCCATATAACCACCTGGTTAACTTATTGTATTTCAATAAAAAATCAAACTAGGAGGAAGTGGCCGATTTTTTGATTTTATAGTTTTTTAAGTGACTAAAACTCCTACATGATACTTTAAAATCCCTGAACCCATAAAGAGTTGTGAATTCTATTAATTTTTCTATCTCTCCATGATTTTTCTTATTTCAATCATAATAGCATCTTCATTATTGGTAGCCAGCTCTTTACCAAGAAAAGCAAAGATAACAAGTGCAATAACTATCAAAAACAATATTATTACCAGCATCATCCTTATAGGTACAGGTAATTCAGTCATGTTCTTCACCTAGGCTTTATTTCTAAATATTATGTGTGTTTACTTCCTTATTCCTTCATTATCTCATTAATTCCATAATTTCAAATAGTATCATCCTCTCATTACCAACCTCCTCTCCTTGCATTATGAAAAAAACGATAATACCTGCAATAAATAACATTATTCCTAGAATAACCAATGCACCTCTCATTAGTGATTTCAATTCGGTCATGTCTTTCTCATCTTATTTCACTAGTTATCTATTTCTCGCTGATTCTTTGTAAAATCTCTTTCATCTCACGTAATTCTTTAATAATAGCACTAGAATCAGACGTTGGTAAGCTTTTTTCTTCTTCAACTTCTGTCGCTGTAGTATATGGTGTTCTGAACTTCCTTAGCTCTTTTAAAATAAAATCTCGAACCTCTTTGTAGACCCGAATTCCTTCTATTTTTTCTTCTGGTGATCTCGAAGTGCCCGACTTACCCGCTGTTTCGATATTAACATTACCAATACCTAACAATCTATCATAAATCCCTGTTCGGCTCGAAATATTTGTTATCGTCCTAAATGGTACATGTTTTTCTGTTTTATTTAATAATCCCTTGATAACAACAACTTCTGTGCCATGTACTTGATATAAAATTCCGTCGACGTATTTAGGTACTAATATAAAAGATATAATCACGACTATTAATCCTATTATTAAGTAAATAACAAAGGCGGTTGGTAAAAAATCAGGTTTTAAGAAAAAAGGTGCGTCTTCTCCATTGTTTTCATTTTCTCCCAAAACCCACGTCATGAAGGCATAAAATGCCCCAATTCCAATTCCAATTACAGCATAAACAGTTAACTCGTGTAGATAAATCTTATTTTTGAATGCACTTATCGGTCGAAAGACCCTTGGTTCTGCTTTTGCCCTACTATCCTCGGGGATAGCAATTACAGTTGCATCTACTTGGTTTACCATTTCAAATCATATCTCCTTGTTCATTAATCCATTTCCATACGTTCTCATATTCTTCAGTCAGATTTTCTTGATTCTCAATTTCATCAATGTTTCTTTCTTGTTTAATTAAATTTAGTATATTTTGACATTTTTGATGCGTACTATCATTTCTAATACATCTATCATGACAATACCATGCCACAAAGCCTTCTTTTATACTAAAAAATAAATAGACTTTCGTATCGATTGCAAAGTGATAGCCTTCAATAATTGCTTTTCCAAACTTGGTATCCAGTTCAGAATAGTCAATCATTAGTGATCTAGCTAGTTCTTCCAATCCTTCATTAATTTTTCGTCTAATGATGCCTTTGGTTTTCGAGACATAGGCAATTTTTTTCCCCAATGTTTCTGCAACTTCAGAAGAAGACAACCCTTGCCAGCTAAGTGCTAAAATTTCCTCTTCTGCTGGGGAAAGCAATTTTTTTCTCATTTATTGAACTCCTATACATTTAATTTTTCTTTATCGCTCGATATGCTGGCCTTTTTTCATTTTAGATTATTTTGTTCGCTTAATGGTGATTTTGATTATTTTAGGATTCCATTACGCAAAATCTCTTTGATTTCTTTGATTTCATTGATTAAAACATCTAATCTGGCTTGAGTAGGATCTTCACCTTCTGATTCGGTCCTTTGAGGTATACCCTCAATCTCTGTTCCAGTTGTATACGGTGCCTTGAATTTCCTTAATTCTTTTAGAATAAAGTCCCGAACTTCTTTATAAACTCGAATACCCTCAATTTTTTCTTCAGGTTCGGCTGACATGCCAGCTTTACCTGCCGTTTCAATAAACACACATCCTATTCCAAAAAACCGATCTAAGGGTCCTGCGCGACTAGAAATGTTTGTTATTGTTCTAAAGGGCACATGTTTCTCCGTTTTGTTGATAATTCCCTTAAAGACAACAACCTCGTCACCGTGGACTTTATACTCTATCGCGTTCACATAAAGTGGAATCAATAGTAAGGCAGGAACAAGCCAGAGTAGAGTTATTCCTAAAGTTATTGGGAAGAACAGTTCATGAAAGCCCCAGAAGAATGAATCTGGATCATTTGCAGTTTGACTTATGAAGTACGTGACTATTGCCATCCCGATATAAAAAATAACCGTCATCAGAACCCCAGTAACGACAAATATATGTAATTTTGTCTTAAATGCCTTTACGGGGCGAAATACCCGTGGTTCAGCTTTCGGAGTGCTATCCTCTGGAATGGGAATTACTGTTGTATTAAATCTGTCTTTACTCATATTACTTATGTTCTCCTTTCTTGATCTATCTCCTTAGGAACCTTGATACAATAAATAAGATAAGCATCAGTAAACCCAGTCCTGCAATCACGAGCATTATTATTGGGCGATCTTCTCCTTCATCTGAGGTAGACTCATTTGAAACTGCATTAGTTGCGTTTGATCCCATAATCCCAGCAGATAAAATAAAACCAACCATTACAGCTAACACAACTGCCATTCCAATTATTTTCCCGAGTTTCATTTCTATCAATCCTTTGTTCAACATAAGACATTAAATTTCTTTTATTATTAGTATTTATCTGCTTTCATGCTTTGTTTCCTCAAAATTTTGATATAATAACTAAGATAAGTATTAATTCACCCTTTCATCATTTTTCTTAGGATGACTAATCCAAAAACCACCAGTGTAATACCTAAACCCATCGCGCTAACTACTAACCACACTGACCCATCATCTGATGTAGTTGTTGGAAATTGGCTCTCTTCCAATAGGTAACCTGCTTGTAGTATTCTTGAAAATATTGCTGTTTCTTTTCCAACTACGTCAAGGAGATCTTCTAATTCACCCAAATATCTGAAGTCTTGATTGACAAATAAGATTATACCGATATTTTCTATGCTATTAATGAACATATAAGTATGAAAGCCCCATCCTCCTCCAGAATGTCCTTCAAGACCAGGATAGCCGAGAACCGAGTAAGGGGTCAACCATCCCAATCCAAACCCATTTCCTTGGTCAGTGTGCATCAATTTAATTGTGGTTTCATTAAGGATCTGTGTTCCGTTCCATTCTCCTTCATTCATATGGGCAATCATAAAATGAGAGAGGTCAGTAACTGTAGCTTGTAGGGCAGCACTTCCTAAACCGTTAATATTAAAATGATCATACTTTTCATTTTCTTCTGAGTTGGAATTGTAGCTGTATCCATAAGCGAGTTGGGTAGAGTTATAATTGCTATAGTTGTATTGTGTATTTATCATATCTAAAGGAATCAAGATATGGTCTGAAACATACTGCTCATATGGTTGTTGAGATATCAGTTCTACTAGATAAGCCAGAAGATCATAGCCAAGATTGGAGTATTGTGTTCTTTCTCCTGGTTCTACATCCATCCAAATATTAGGTTTGTAGGATGAACCATCAGGACTAGCATATTCCTCCAAGTTCTCTGGAAAAGGAGGGTTTAGATTATTTAGATTATTTGAGTATGTAGCTGAATAACGAAGACTTGATCTATGGGACAGTAAATGTTTGAATGTAATAGATGTATTAGGATAATTTGGATTTTTCAATTCAAAAGGGAGGTAATTATTGACGTCTTCATCAAGATCGATTATCCCTTGTTCATAGAGTTGCAAAATCGCTGTACCTGTGAAAGTTTTAGAGATAGAATACATTTTATAGACTATGTCTACGTCAGACTGATTACCATAACCCTTTGCCCATACAATCTCATCTTTATAGACTACACTTGCTGCTATAGATGGAATATGTCCTTCTTCCATAAATTGTTCAATTTGTTCATCAAACTGAGCATTAAATATCATAACTGAGATTGAATCCTCATTACCACTCTTTCCTTGCATTATATTTGTGGTAGGCAGCAACAATCCAATTATTAAGAAGAATAGTATAATTCTAGCACTTTTTTGAGGGACTATTAGTTTATTCATTTTTGTTTACTTCTCCTTTTTTAATCATTCAAGTCTATTGAGTCTTATTTTTCCAAGAAAAAGAGTAACAATCGCAAAACACCAGAGAATTGGAATTACTATTAGTTCGTTATCAAAAACAATTAAAGAAAGTATGAAAATACCTACACTGAGTTGTGATCCAATCATTATGTTTAGCATATAGTTCCCATCTTTATCCGAATAGGCAGGATTTAGAATGAAAACCCCTAGATTAAAAACCACATAAGCTATAGTACATAATAATAATATACTACTATTCTTTAGTATAATTTCAAGGGTAGTTTCTGGACTCAGGGCTGACAAAACTACTGTAATTAATGAAACTATTGGTAAAACAATTACTGTACTCATTATCAATCTAGACCATATTAATCTTCTTATACCATTAGGAGCTTTTTTATAGATGAATAGACTTTCTTTTCCACGTAATGTCACTTCACTGCACACCATCGACGTTAAGAGTCCTGTTATGATCAGTGTCATCATAATCCCTCCTTCAAAACCCGCTTTAGGAGCGAGGAAAACATTCATACAAAAGAGCAAACCTAAAATATAGACTATCTTTGATATGTTTTCAAATCTTCTTCCGAAATCCTTCAAAATAGAGATGACAATGACACTATATGGCTGTTCTCTTCCAAAGCGGCGAATCATCTTATAAATCATACCTTCTGGTTTTGCTCTCGCTGTGGTAAATGTTATTGTCTCAAGAGTGTAAGTATGGTCTGCTACTTTTGTACCTAACCATAATATCCCTCCAAAAAATACTAGAAGACATCCTAATCGAATTATTGTATCATAAAAGTTGGAAGTGATGTTGCCCGGGTTACGTGCGAAGTTTACAATTATTTCTGCCCCCCAGGAGCTTGGTAGCACCCCTAAAATCATTTCCACTGTCCCGCTTTTCTCAAGAATTTGACTAGATATATCTGCATTTAATAACGCATAGAATAAAGCTACAGATGGTAGAACAATCAGCATTGCTAGAGCTTTTCCTATGTCCTTTCCACCAACCATTCTACCCAATTTTGCTCGCAGAACTGTGGCAATTACTGTACCTATCCAATAAGCAGAAAGAAAAGTAATTATGAAAATACCAATAATAATTGCTATCTGAATCATATCTAAACCTAGGGGTTTTATTATACTAGTGAAAAATCCTGTAATTAATACAATGAAAATCGCATAGAAGGGTATTTTCCCAAGGAATTCTCCTAAAAGAACATCACTAGGCTTAGTAGGGGATGCAAGAAAAATTTCAGTTTGTTCAGTTTGTACATCTCTCATTGTTAAGCTTATAGGGAATAGTAAGAAGTTAACAAAAATCATAAATAGAATCACTTCTACCATTGCGACAGCAGCATGAGAAATAAGTATAGAAAGAAACTCATCGATGAATGCATCCATGAAAAGATCAACAATAAATGGTGCAATCCCAAAAATATAGAGTGCTAATCCACCAATAGTTAAATATGGGAAAATTTTCTTTATTTCCGGCATTTTGTTGATACGGACACGATATTCGCTTTTTGCGATATTGTACCACTTCGGTGTGACAAATGTCATTCTAAAATTATCTCCATGCTAATAGTTCTTTTTCTAACATACCGCCTGTTATAGCGATAAATGCTTCTTCCAAAGACTTAGCTCCAGTCTGAGCTATAATTTCTTCGGGTGTGCCTACAGCTATGAGTTTTCCCTGATATAGAATGCCTATCCGATCACAAACCTCCTCTACCACTGGTAATGCGTGCGTACAGATGAAAATGGTTTTATTTGCTCTTTCTGCCAATCTCTTAATTAAATCCTTCATCATGTGAGCCGCCTTGGGGTCTAACGATGAGGTTGGTTCATCAAAGAACAAAACTTGCGGATCATGGATTAAAGTGGCCGCAATCAATACTTTCTGTTTCATTCCTTTACTATATCCCTCAAGTAAATCATCACGTCTATTATAAAGACCGAATAGTTTCAAAAGATCCTCTATCCTTTCAGCTAGAATATCCTTTGGCACATCATAAAGAGCTCCTATGAATTCAAGGAACTCATAGGTACTAAGCTTCTCGTACAACCCCGGTGACTCGAAAAGCATCCCTGTGGTACGTTTTACTTCTGTTTTATCTTTGCGAATATCATAACCATTCACAGTAGCTGTACCACTAGTCGGTTTTATTATGCTATTTAGTAAGCGAACAATAGTTGTTTTACCTGCTCCATTTGGTCCAAGTAAACCAAAGGTTTCTCCTTCATAAACTTGGAGTTCAAGGCCGTCAACGGCTTTAATCTTGCCTTTTTTACCAAAAAACTTGGATAATCCCTCGGTACTGATCAAAACCTTCTTAGATCTTTTTTTAATCTTCTCTTTGAAAATTTCTAGAACTTGTGTGTTTTCTGCGTCTTTTTCAATAACACTTCTTGGTTTTTTCAATTCTATTGCCTTTGTCATTCACTTATCTCCTATTACTTTGTGCTTGAGCTCTCAAACCCATTTTTTCGCTTTTTTTTCAGTTTAAGCACGGATCCAATCACAATCCCTATCATTAATCCCAGGCCTATATTACCTAGAGATACACCCCAAACTATTCCAAGAGCCATCCCAAGACCTATCACATTCTTTGTGTCATTTTGATTGGTAATTGACTCTTCTAACTTGATTAACTGTTTTTTGTCAGCTTTTATCTGATTTGCCATTTTTCCTCTATTTACCATATTTCGGTAAATATGTATAAAAATGTTTGCAATGATAGCATAGCCTCATTACATTGTAAAGGATCATGGTCACTTTAAGTACAATAGTAATATTTAAGTGAAAAATTCTTAAGAGAGGATGAACTACTGTATGTTAAGTGAAAAAATAGAAGGTACTAATTTTGGAAAGCGACCTTAATGAAAGCTCATTAGAAATTGTTACGCAAGATTTTCGTGAAATCTCCCCAGCTGAATTCTTACGCAAAAATCCTGAACTCGCTGGTTTTGATAACCCTGGAAAAGCCCTCTATACCTCCTTTCGTGAATTATTTGAGAACAGCTTAGATGCCTGTGAGGCTACACGTGTTCCTCCAGACATTCGGGTAGAAATTGAAGAAGTTCGTTCCAATGAAATTTTTCGAATTCGAATTTTTGACAACGGACTTGGATTGACTGCTGAACAAATTAATAAGGCTTTTGGAAAGGCGCTCTCAGGTACAAAATATGGTATTCGCCAGTCTCGGGGGCACTTCGGACTTGGTGGGGCGATGAGCCTATTATGGGGGCAAATCACAACAAATAGGCCAACTCATGTAATCAGTAGGAATCTATTAACAGAAGAAATTACCGAAAAAATTATGCGTATAGATGTTCAACGAAATGAAGCTATCATAGAATTTGAAACCGACCTTACAAATGAGCAAATGAAAAGAAAGAGCCAAAAACAGGGAAATGAGATCCTTAGCGACTGGAATAACTATCCATCATTTACATTTCTAGAATTCGAATTAGAGGGGCAATGGAGAACAGGTTATGGAAAAGGGCAAGGTGCAGAGCGCAAGATAATGAACTACTTGAAAGATACAGCAGTAATCACTCCATACGCCCGATTTCGCTTTCTTCCGCCTCGTCCATTAGAAAAGGCGGAAGAAATAGAAGAGCTGGTCTTTGAAAACGTTACTAAAGAAATGCCTCCTCTCCCTAAAGAAACCCTCCCACATCCCCACGGTGTTGATATAGAGGAAATTAAGCGTATGATCAGTGACTCAAATGCGCGTTACATCAGAACCTGGATGAAAGAAAACTTCCAACGAGTCGGTGAGGCCAAGGCTAAAGAATTCTTAGAAGATATCGGTTTACCCGATCGAAATATCCAACAAAAGCCTTTAACTGGGGATGAAATTCGAGTGCTTTATCGTGAATTTAAAAATTGGGGAGAACGAACATCTGATGTTAGACGAAAAGAGAAACGAGAGTTAGCGAGATATTTACATCAGGTTGATCAATTCGTTGAGAAATATGACCTTGTTAGTGCCGTTGAAAATAATTTTGAGAAAAAAATCCATAGTATTTTGAGTAAAATGCGTAAAAATGTAGACGCTGGTTTTACTGTTGCTATTTCTTTATTTCTCAAGCCCTTCACTGTCCAAGAAGATCAGCAAGATTTGGACTTTGAAGAAGAGAAGATTATGCACCTCAGAACCGTAGGTACACCTAAACCTGGAGAAACGGGAAAATATTCATTTAAAACTTCTCTGGGTCGTTGTACTTTAGAGTTCACCATATCAAAGAAAGCAGGATTTCTTCCTCCTGATGGTTCTGTCTTAAGTCCTGTTGGATCAGAATTACTCCTTAGGGGCATTCAAAAGGAATATGACCCAGAATTTTTCACTACTGTATCTCGACCTCCTCAAGCATACGGTGGCCACGCTTTTATTATTGAATCAGGAGTAGCTTATGGAAGTAAGAAGAGAAAAATACGACGCGCAAAACGTATAACCGAAGAAGAAGCTGAAAGTGAAACAGACGAAGGAGGAGAAACATCCGAAATTATTCTTGGCCCAACCCTAGCAGATGATGATGAATCTAACCTAAGCGAAGGCATACCTCCTGGTCTTAACATAAGACGTTTTGCAAATCGCATTCCCCTCTTATATGATCCCAAAGGCTGTATTATGTGGAAGGCTTTAGACGAAGATATCAATCTCAGTTCATATGGGATTCGTGGTGATCATCCTGTTCTTTTCGTAGCCCATTTGGCTTCCACTAAAATTCCTTATGGTAAATTGGGTAAAGAATCCGTTGCTAACATTCCAGAGATCCGGAAAGAGCTAGCCCTCGCTTATCGAATCACTTGTAGACGTCTTGGAAAATACATTGCGGCTGAAGAAAAACGAGAAAAAGCAGCTGCTCGTTATCGGGAATATAGGAAGTGGATACCTCATATTGTTACTCTCACAAATCAACTTAGCGGGAAAAATACGAAACCCGCATTTGATGCCCTTCTGAAAAACGAGAAAAAGCGTCTTGAATCTCTGAAAATAAAAGGTGAACTCTAATGTCGGAAGAAAGCGATTTAGTAAGAACGTTGGATTTGAATGAACGCGAAAAGACTGTTATGGTCGCTATTAAAGAAAAAGGTAAATCAATTGCCGACTTAGTTGAACAAGGAAAAACCCCCTATCTTGAAATGGCTTCAAGAAGTACTTCAAACATTACATTCTCTGAAGAAAAGCGTCAATATGTGATAATGGACAAAAAAACCCGTCGTTCTCTTGCTAATGTCGCTCATCTTCGGAAAATGGCACAGAGTCTTTGGGTGATGACTTTTGCGAATGGATTAATAACTACGGGTCGAACAGAGACTCTGAGAGGTTTATACTATTCAAGCGAGTCTTTTCTCGCCAAATTCTTTGATGATCAAGACCAATCTGATGGTGTCGTTGTCGACACGGAAGCTATGCTTGGATACGCTCGTGAAGATTTTCATGTTAACCCCGCTTCACGAGGGACAGTTTTTGGAGATGTGGATGTTCGAATGACTGATCCAATAACTGGTGAAGTAAGAGATCTAAATCTCGGAATCAATCCTGATGGGCAAGCAATTGGTTCTCGCCTCATACGTTCCGAGCTTTTGGATAGCAACTCCGAGCGAGTTATTGCTGTAGAAACCGATGGCATGTATAATCGCTTTGTAGAAGAGCGTGTCCATGAAAATTTTAATGCAGTTTTGGTGGGTTTGATGGGTCAGGCGACACGAGGCGCACGTCGCTTACTTCGTCGTTTTAGTGATTCAAAATCGGAAGGAGGACTTGATTTACCAGTTTATGTTTTTGTAGACGGTGATCCATGGGGAGAACACATCTATACAGTGATTCGCTATGGATCCGCTGAAGCAGCTCACGTTGAAGGGTTAGCATGTCCTAATGCTCAATGGTTAGGTGTTTGGGCCTCAGACATCGAAGAATACAAACTTCCTTATGATAAATTCAATTTTCAGGATCTTAAGCGATGTCGTGATCTCTTATATGGGTCTGCTGCCCCTGCCCGTAGAAAAAAGGGATCTACACTGGACCAGCGTACTATACTTGGTCCGATGCTGGAAGACTTAGAAAAGAAAGAAAAAATTCTTAAAGCTCAGAAACCTGCGGGGAAGCTATTCAAACCCGAGACTGATCTACTTTCGAAGTTGAGAAAAAGAGCAAAAAGGAATATCGATGAATCCAAGGTAAAAATAAAGTATCGTTTGCCACCTGATCCGCGATACAGTGCGTTTAGAGCCAAAAAGGAACGGGAAGAACTCTATAATTTTTGGTTACATCAGAAAAAATCGGAACAACAAGCCTTCAATGCAAAAGGGAAAATAGATTATGTCGTTAAAGAATTTCTACCCACTCGTTTCGGTGAATTAGGTGTAACGATTTAGTCTAGGATCTTTGAGATAATGATCAAAAGTTAGAATAACCATAGCTTCTATGCTTTTCTTGAGATTGTTTAAATACGAAGAACATCTCTGCCCAATCGATTCACAAAACTCGGAGTAGGCATTTAGAGTTCTTCAGCTTGGCTTTTTTCTCTAAGTATTCGGATTTGGTCTTCTAATTCTTGTACCTTCTTTTTTTCTCCCTCTAATATTGAGCGGTTTCGTTCTAATTCGTTTGTTTTTCCTTCCAACTCAATTTCAAGCGTTCTCTTTTCTCCTACGAGATCAGAATTTTTTTCTTCTAATTCTTCTAACTTTGAAGCCAGATCATTTTGTTCTGTCATTAGTTGCTCATTTTGTTTTGCTTTTTGCTCTAGTTCTTTTTCTAGCGTATTTATTCTGCTGTGAGCAGTATTAATGCTGTCATTCAATTCTTTAGAAGATATAATCAGCTGATCAGTAGAGATAGTGAGAGAGTCAATTTTATTTCCCAAGTTTTGAAGCTTTTCCGATAGTTCTTCTCTTGTCATGTTACTTCACTCCAAATAAGCCTAATGTTACCATAGGCTTTGAGTAAGTTAAGACTTATTAAGAGGAAGGATACTACATGAAAGTGAAATAAATATCTTATTATCTTTTTATAAGCGGAATGAGGAAAATTGAATTGAGATAAAATGACAAAGATACGAAACATAAACAGAAGAAAGAAAATCCCAAATAATCTCACTATAAGTGGAATGACGAAATGGAAGGGAAGATATGCGGAATTAGAAGGAATCCTCGTATCTCTTCCTCCTCAACCACTTGAGGAAACAATATCCACTCTCCTCGGTGAACTATGGACTTCGTATCACAGAACCACATTGGATCGACTTCTCTCACCCCAAGAGATGTACTCTCTTCATGTTGAAGAACGTATGTCACCCACTAATATCGGCAAACATCTGCAAGTTCCGACTCCCATAATAAAATTTGTATTAGACTATCATAATATAGAGAGCCTAGACTTTCGGAAGGAAAGAGGTAGGGTGTCTATACCACTATCCTATCGTCTAATACTCTTTCTAACTGGCAGTCTACTCGGTGATGGTCATCTTGCGCGATTTGCTGTTACTGCTCAGTACATCCTCGTTCAAAAAGAGAGTTGTAGGGAATATATTGACTTCGTTGCTGATCTGTGGAGACAAGCAGGGTATAAAGTCAGAATCAGGTTAGTCAGAATCAGGTTAAAGGATCATTATCCAGACAGATTATATAAAGCTTGGAGACTTACTACTCAAGCATCCATAGAACTTCTCGAACTCCACAACGCTTGGTATCGAAAGCCTACTGCCGAAGAACTTCAGAAAGATCCTCGAAGAAAGTGGATCAAAGTATGCCCACACAATCTCTATTTTCATCCCTTCTCTGTCCTGATCTATTTTGTGGAGGATGGATACATGAACAAGGGTAATTACGTCACCGACTATAAATATAGGCGGACAGTAAAGGTCGATAAACGACTATCTTCGCTTAAGCTCTATACGAATGGCTTTCCTCCTGAAGATCGAGAGTGTCTTCGTTCACAATTCTCGTCTGCACTTGGGCTCAGAGAATATGATACCAATTTCTCTTCAGATGGAATATTTCGTTTCAGAAAACAAGCAGCACTCAGAGTCATTGATTACATGGACGACAATCACTTCGAATGTTTCTTTCCCAAACTCAACGACAAGTTAGTTATACCTTCCTGAGTCTTTCTTTCTTTATTTTTTTACATAAAGAATGAAAATAAATAAGTAAATATTTTATAGAGTAATCATGAATAGCGAAGAATAGCAAGAACCTCATGGCGATTTGATTTTTTTTAACCGGAGAGCTGATATACATGCCTGCCCCTGATGACCTCAATCCCTTTGAACAAGCCCGCGTAGAATGGCTAGCTCTTAGTAAAGAAAGAACATGGTTTGGAATTTTTGGTGAATTGTACGTCCAAAGATATCCCTTTTTAGCAGGAATGATGAGTGGAAGCGCAGCTAGTATTAAAAGATCCTTAGCAGGTGATGATAGTGTTCATGCCTTTGATGCTTCTGGTATTCGTCAAACCATTATTTCCCGATCATGGGAAACTGAGGGGAGAGGAGAATTACGCCCTTGGTATGCACACTTAGGTTTTGCGGCTGATGGTACGAATTTTATTAAAGGTATTTTAGAAGAAGAACTAGATTACATTGTTAGAAGGTCACAATATGACCCCGACACTAAAACTGTCTCTGGTCTTTTTATAAATGAACGAAAAACTGTGTTAAGTGTATTAGATCCACCTATCGATCTTATTCGAACTGCCAATGGTGAAATCAACCAGTTTGAATTAGAGAAACTTGTTGCAGGGACTATCATTCCTACTGGAAGACCTTTAGTTGAACTATATGGATTCTTGGTTGCCTTGAGTAATCATCTCTTCAGTCTCAACGAGGATGACATTGAGATTGTAATGGACATCGTTTTGGATCCAGAAAAAGCGGATAAATACTTACGAAGACGTTTCGTCGGAGAAAGTAGTGGTGATTATCCCCTCATCGGAGAACAACATCCTCGATTAAAAACTCATGATAATCTACTTCTTGAAGTCATCGGTCAAGGGAATGTAGACTTCTATAAGCTTAGGATCACGCAGCTTTGGCTTTACGCCCTTTTGAAAGATGATCGAAAAGCTAGGAAATATTTTCACACAAAAAATGCGGACATACTGCATGAAATGGCTACTTGGCTCGATGAGGATCGTAGAACAAGAACATTATCCCAACTAATCCAACGTGCACTACTTCATGCTAAGTTTAAAATCATCTATGCTAGATTACTTCTTACTCTTAGGACAGATTATGCCAAAAGTGCAGCTTATGATGATTATGCTAGCCGTCTCTTCTTTCTTTTTCAAAGACGAGATGAATTGATTGATGCTCTAGATAAACTTTTTATTCCAGTTGACCAAGCTCAGTTGGAGCTGAAAAATATTTTAATGGAATCTGGATTATCCTTAATAGAATCGGACATCGAAAAACTTGAAGCCCAAATCCCTCTTCCTGTAGGAAGCCAGGAACAGCTCCGGGGCACTATTATGAGTAGAAGAAAGGCAAATCTCCGTAAGGAAGTCTTAAATCCTGTACGTAATGATCTTCTAGAACGCCTCCTCGAAATAAAAGACCTTTCCCGTGATGATGAAGGAATTGCTCAAATGAGTCAGATTCTTCGATACCCTCATGGCATACTCGTGAGTAGAGGCGAAACATACTTCGAAGAAATGGAAAAGCGGGTTCAGGATCAATTGGCGCTTTTGGGCGACACACTGAGCGGAGAACTTGCCCACGTGACAGATACGCCCCAAGTTCTGGTTAAACAATTCGGGAAGGAAGTGGTTCGTTTAATTGAGACCAGAGGTAAGGCTATTGAATCTATTCGTCCTGTGGAAATCTATGCATGGATGCTTTCATTAAAGAGCACTGAGTTGATGTTTGGTGATGCTGATATAAATGAAAGCAGAAGATGGGAGATTGCAACTTCAATATACGAAGCTTATTTCCAAAGTCAGGCTGAAATGGTAAGTGAAGTAATACCAATCGATGACACAGAAGAAGAGTTAGTGTTAGTTGATACATGGCAATTAATTGATTCAGAACTAGATAAAGGTGAATCTAAACCTATAGGTGGTCCAAAAGCCGAAGATAAAGAAGAATAATATTATACTCCTAAAAATGAAAAAGGGATTACCACAAAATATAATGCAGAAGAGGTCTTATTCAACATGGCCAACGATAAAGGTATAAAATTAACAGATATGGAAACTTTACTTCGCCGGGATGTTGGAGTAAAAGGTATCCAGTTCTTTGCTCCCCAATTAGATATTATAAGACGAGCAAGAAACCTTCCTAAGAACCTAGAAGATGGCAATTATTCAATGAATGGTATAATAAGAAAGACAAAACCATTTGCTACAGTTAAATTTTATGAGTCACTTGGCCTCATAGAACAGTGGTTAAATCCACTTAACGATGTTTTTAAAATTGTTGGACTCGATGAGAAGAAAAAAACTCTTCGAAAACTTCAAATTGCTGCTGCATTCAACATTAGACAAAAAAGGATAACTTCTTGGCAGCAGGTGCAAGAAGATGAAGAAACTCGACTCCTTTTTAATGAAATCAAGATTCTCCGATATGAAATTGAGGGACAACTAGAGAACCTTCTAAACAAATGTAACCGTGCTGATATTACTACATTGCTAGCTCTGGTACTGTATCCCCATCTCTATAGGAAGGCGCTTATTGACGCTGTAGATGATGCAAAGACTTTTTATGGTCCAAATGTTGAGTTTAAAAGGAAGGATAAATATACCGATGCTTTAATATTCGCCTTAGCTTCAGAAGAGACTTTTCGTTTTGCCTCATTGGAGAAAGTTTTAGCTACTCCTGATAGCCAGGAAATGTGGGAGATAAAGAATGCATATGATAAAGCAAAAGCGCAACAATACAAGGGTAAGGCCGGTTTCACTACTAAACAACTCGATTATCTTGCTGAAAAGTTTTTAGGTAGACGATTTACCTTAATTGAAAAGGATGAGTTTGCTTCTGCATATATGTATGAAAGCGACCGTTTTAGACCAGATATTATTCTTGATTGGCTGTCTAAGAAAGTAAAGGCAGAAAAAAAGCCTTCATATGGGACTGAAAAACAAAAAACAGGAATCGTTTCTTCACGCTTCAAAGACAGCACCAAAAAGCGCCATCTATTTGGCTTGTCCTTCATGGATAAACACAAAAGACATGAAACTCTCGGTAATGTGCCTCAATCGTCTTTTGAGCTTTTTGAGGTTGTTTTGGCACCATTTCATGAACTAAAACAACATGCTGTTATCATGCAAACTTCTCAATTCACAGTTGAATGTTTAGGCCTACCCGAACAGGCTTGGATCTATGATTTTACAGGAATTAAGACTGAGATTTTGCGATTGACAATGCTTTTGATCTCTGAGAGACAACCCAAATTTGATCTTCTGGAAGCATGTCAGCGATTGTCTAGCGCTATCCTAAGTGGCCGCGTGGACCGTGATGATGTACGAATGGGCAATTATATTGCAACTGAAAAGCTTCCTCGTAACACATGGAATCACGCTGGCCGTATGTTAGTAGAGATTCTTGAAGAAACTCTAGTTCATGAGGAGTCAACCGCTCAAAAAATTGTTCGAAATATCTTTGCTGAAACAGATCGCTCAGGCCTTGTAACATCCAAGCAATTTACACCCGCTTTTCAGCTTGATATTTCTTATAAACCAAGGACCTTGTCACCAAATGAAATAACAATCTATGCGGCTAAAGATTTTGATCTTCAATATCGTCATGTACTTATCAGCGGTTATCCGTGGTACGGGGATGTGTGTAGGAACTTGGAAAAACTGGTAGAAGATTCTTTCAATGTTTCTTCGTCTCAGCGGAGTGCTCTTGCTGGTAACGTCCATCTTCGCCAAGTGGTGTTTGATATCAGTGGTAATAGTTTTATTAACTTCTACAGTCCTTCTGAAAGCGGGCTGTCCGTTCTCTCTTTTCTAGAAACGAGAACTGTAAGTAAAGATGGACAAGAGGCTATAAATCCTGTTGAAGTCATCTTTCGTCCTCGAAAATTCCTTGAACGAGGCCCAAAACGTAATCATCTGGATCTTCTTCTAGATAAAGCTCGCGCGACTGATCCCAAAGATCTTCAAGTGGTTATTTCAAACCTATGAGGTGATGTGATCCTTCCATAAATCGTTGAGCTTTCTTAGTTGACAAAAGTATCTAAACTAGGCATATCTAAGTGAAGTGAAGCGAGAAGAAATAATTGCCTGAGAATTATATTCGTTATTAAGCAAAGATGAACGAATGATACAATGAGTAAACCTTCAGAATCACTTGGATTTTATCAAAAAACAAACATATGGCTATTATCAGAGACTACTTATGTAGGAGTTTGTCTTCCATCTATTATTTCACAAATATTTTTATCACAATACCAAGAAAATAGACCAAGATTGGAAAAAAGTAAGAATGTGTCTTATTATGACATATATGAAAGCAGAAAAGGCCGAGAAACTTTCCGCAGGAAGGCTCCTTGTTGTTGGCAGTCAAGGAGGAGGAAAAACCGCTCTTGCTACCAAATTAGCTGCCCTAACTGACCGTAGGGTTCAATATAGAGAAGAATATGGCGGTACTATTGAAACAGAGTACCTTCGTTTAGAGTATGATGGAGGAAGATTGTTTTCGCTTCTATTGCCTATTGGTGGCCAGGAAAAATGGAGTTCACTAAGGACAGCATATGGTGAAACCGCAGAAGGGATCATTACAGTGATGGATTCTACAACAAAAGGATTTTGGCCCTCATCAATTTCCCAAGCCCTCGAAGTTTCTCCAGTTGTACCTTATGAGAATTATCCAATTGGCATAGTAGTAACAAAACAAGATTTGAATGTTTTAATCCGTGAACACCTCTCAGATTTTAGTAGTGCTATCGTAAAAGGATTTAGCGATGCCCTAGCCAATGGTGGCATCTCTTACCATTCGAGAGGTTATAAAATAGTTGAACGGTTTGTAAAAATCTCTAGTGATAAAATACCGTTCTCAATAACAGAACAAATCGTTGTTAACGCTTTAGAAAAAGAATTCTACACACAGGTTGTGCCTGGAAGAGCTTCGGAAGGTACTAAGCTTTTAAAAGGTTTCAGTTTAGTTAATTGTCGTCTATTCTCACGTGCACTCGTATCATATGTTGCCTTATCTGTTAATGAAGAAGAGGGATCACGTGATCATCGAGCCTTTTTGAGATTATTAAATGACATGAGACCAACATTACTTGAACTTGATACAACGTGGGAATCACTTCAACGGACTTACCCGCGAGCGGGTCCAGAACCACTCATTCACGCCTCAATATCAGAAAAGGAGATTGAAGATATAATACTTCATCAGCTTCTTGCTGAAGAGCACGATATCGAGGCAGTAGCATCTGATATGAGAACACTGGGCCGAATGTCAGGCTGGACTATGCCTGAACCACCAATTCATATTTCAGTATTTTCTAAAGACCATGTTATAAAAGCTGCAAACTATATGCGACAAATTCTTAACTCAATACAGAAAGCAAAACCTGCCCAGAAGTTTAATCTTCTTGATCCGATCGAAGATATCTTTTCCTAGACTATTTTCGTCTTTTTATTATTTAATAACTTCTTCAAAGAGAATTTTTTCAAGTCTCTCCTCTAGTCTCTCTTCTTCTGTTTTTATGCTTTTTCAAGCTTTTATGGGTTTTTTCTTCTTGTTTTAATATCTAAAGTTATTTTTCAATACTTAAATTTGATAGAGCTGAAACAAAAGTTCTCAAGGATCCTTTCTTTGTAATATAATAGATTATTTTATCCCCAAACTGTAAAGGAACATTTTTTGGTGAAATATATCTGATTTTCTTTTCTTTTTTACCCTCTTGCTCGAATTCACGTTCAATTTTTAGAGCAACTGCTCCAGGAATTTCTAATTTATCTATTGTAAGCCCTTCCCACTTTTCTTCTACAGGGATAGAATAAACCAGTGGAAAGGACATATCGAATTCAAATAATCCTAATATTTCGCGAACTATTGGACGAACATCCTCAACAATTCGTACTTTTGCACTTCTTTGAGTTTTCGCTATGTATTTCACAAATTGAGGCGCAAAACGGGACAGCATAATAATTTCCGCATCAGTATGTGTTGGTACGTGGGAAATTATACTTTGAAGTATGTTTGGATCTTCGAGCAGAACCACAATTTTTTCTGCATTATTGAAACCAATTGACTCATACATTCTAGGTTTTAAAAATTCTTCTTCTTTATCTTCTATCAGGATTTTGATACTTTCAGGGAGTTCAGACATCCATAAAAGCTCTCTTGGCGATATTATCGCGGTTCGATTCTCTGCCCCTAGTTCAATAAGTTTTTGAACGAATTTCTCAGCGTAGATGTTGTATCCAATAATGTATATTACATCTGATCTTTGTTCTGTTGCTTCCTGTACTTCCTCTGCGAATTTTTTGAATTTTTTTCTTTGCCGGAATCCACGGAACATTGTAATGTCTCCTTAAAATAATCCTGTTATAAGGGATATAATACCTGATAAAAGAGGACCAAACACGAAATAACCCAATAAAAAGAATATCAAGCCGAAGAAAATGAGTGTTATTATTTCAAATGGTGAAAATTTATCCTTTAATTCACGTCCAACTCGAATAGTGCGTTTTAAGTTAGTGTTATGCCCAGAAATTAAAATAACAAAGTCATCTTTCTGTAGAATCTCCCAAGCGTCCAAAATATCGTCTCCACGCCGAATACCTATCACGCTCAGTAACCTTAGATTAGAATTACTGTTTATCATTTCTGCGGGTTTACCTATATAACTACGGGGTGCTGGAATTTCGACAGCTCCACCTAATGGCATAGCCATATCCAAACTGAGAGAGAAAACAAGATCTTCGATATTTGCCTCCAAATCCTTGATGATTTTAATATTTTGATTTTCTAGATCAATATGCTGTAAAAATCCAGGGGCGAACTGGGATAAGAGTACTACTTCAACATCCGTCCATTGTCGTACACCAGTTAAAATATCTTGATTCATTGCCTCATTATCAGCTAAAATGAAAATACGTTCTGCATTCTTAAATTTGAGTTTTTCATACATATTTCCTTTACGAAATTCTTCTTTATTCGTTACGATATAAGCAGGGCATTTTCCTCTTGCTCCAGTAACCCACAAGAATTCTCGATCGGCAATAATTGCAATACGTTCCTCAAGTCCTAAACGTCGAATGTTGTGAAAAACAACTTGCTCTGCATATGGAGTAGTTCCAAATATATAGGTTACTTTCTTTAGTTGGTTGGCTTTTCGAGTAAATTTTTCGAATTCACTTTTTCTCATTTGTCTGATGAGCCAAAGCACACCACCACATAGGGCAAAAAACGTACGTGCCCCCGAACCCCTCCAAAAACTACTTACTGAGTTATTAAAACTGTCTTTCGTTGATGGCCCCAGAAAAATATCTATAATAATTGGTAAAATTGCCACTGTAAGACCTAAAAGTGCGAACGCGAAGAGTGATAACAAGATGAGCAAAAATATGATTTCAACAGGATCCCAGAAGCCTATGATTTCTCTCCCAAAAGACCTCCATACATAATGCATTTCTGCGTGGATTGCATCCCATTCAAACTTTAGTTCTTGTTCAATACTTTTTGGGGGTTTTTTCCAATCAGAAGTTCCTATTTTATCTTTATCTCCATATTTTTTCCCTACATCTTCCTTCCATTTCTCCGTTTTGTCTTCTATTTTTGCTTTAGATGTTTCTGCAACCGTTTTTAACTCATTTTTTATTTCCTCTCCCGCAATAGTTGGAACTTCTTCTTTTTTTGGCTCTTCAGGCATTTTACCTCACTCTATTCGTTTCTGATCTCTTAGATATTAATTAATATCGGCTAGTAAAAATTTTTAGTCAATTTTTGTGAAGTAATTTCAAAAAATGGTTATTCATTCCTCTCTATAGTCTTATATAAATGTTAATTATCTTTGATATTATTTCCATCATCTTCCATATAGCCCAAAACCTCTTCCCAAAGTTCACGTGTTTTTATTGCTTCTTCTGCGTCAATTTTCTCAATAGCATAGCCTGTATGAATGAGAACCCACTCACCTATCGTTATTGGTTGAACTAATGCTGTCACAACTTCCTGAATAACTCCTGATCCGAGATCTACTCGGGCCATTTCGGGAGAAAGGATTTCAATAATTTGGGCAGGGATGGCGAGGCAGATTGGCTTAACACTCCTTAAAATGATCGTATAATTACTATATTTAATTACTGTTTTTTTTTTCTTTCTTTTGAATTAGACAAGTTTTTCAAGTCGAAATCCTCTTCCTAATTATTACATTCCCTCAAAAGATATTTGATTCAACTATTGTGGCTACTGTCCAAGCTCAGTGGAAAAAAGAAGGAGAGAAGGAAGAACCTTAGGTAGCAGGTTTAGGCGGGAATTTGTGGTCGATCGGGAAATGTTGAGAAGCATTATTCAGGAAGCTTGTTCACGTTCAATTTCTTGGTAAATCTCGCCAAGCGATAATTCTTGAGTATAATCGGAGATAAATCACCCATTGATGGTTAAAAGTTGGTTGGTCTGAATATATTACTAGTCTTTCATCTTCCTAAGACCCATATTCTCCTTTCGAAGATAATAACCTAAATCCTGTATATTTCTTAGTTGACTACTCTCCGATGAATTTTCAAGGATACCTATTCCGATAGCTTCTCCGTTAACGTTGCGTACTATACAACGAGAGTGTTTTATTACATTGAATTCCTTTATGATTCTTTTTTTCTCTAAATTGTGCCCATAAAGAAACTCTTGTTCACCTTTCTTATCAACTACTATAAACCGTCTAGTATAGTAATTAATTATTGGTAAACTCTCAAGGGATAGATCAAATCGCGTTTTTCTGCGGGTACCAAGGCATAAACCTGCGTTTTCAGGACGAAATGATGATGATAGACTCTCTATGATCTCTTTAAGTTCAACGGAAATAGAATATAGCATAGTTGGTCTCCCTAATTCAATGAATGCCGAATCAGGAAGAATTTGCTCTATTGGTACTCCCCCTGTTATATCTAAAATTGCTTGATTGGCCAACTGAACTATAGGATGGTTGTAACTAAGAAATTCTGGGGTTTTTTTCATACTTTTCTTAGACTGCAAATAAAAAATCCTTCCGTTTTAGTTGTATGTGGAAAAAATCGCTGGCAATAGCTGATTTTTTCATCCAACTCTTTATCTTTGTAGTTAATTAACCCCGGTGTTCCCCCTAAATCTAATTTTTCCATTCTTACCTCCCCCTGTGAATACACTGCTGCGATTACTTCTTCATTTTCCTCAGGTTCTAAAGAGCAGGTGCTATATACTAATCTACCTCCTTTTTTGAGGACATTTAACCCTCCTCTTAACAATATTTTCTGTATTTTACTCATTTGTTGGATATCTTGTTCAGAACGGCTTTTTTTACGGGAAAAGTCTTTGTAAATAATTCCTGATCCCGTACAAGGTGCATCAAGAAGAATTTTGTCAAATTTTATTCCTATCTGCTCAACTTTTTTTGCGTCCATCCTCAAAATCACTTGGTTTTGAACATTCAGTCGTCCCATGTTAAATTGTAACGCACGAAGCCGTCTAGGGCTCCAATCTAAACATATAAGGATTCCGCGGTTTTTCATTATTGCAGCTATTTGTGTTGCTTTTCCACCAGGCGCTGCCGTCATATCTAGAACTTTTTCATGTTGATGGGGTTCTAATACAAGAGCTGGTAATTGTGATGCTATTCCTTGAATTGTATAATATCCAAGGAGGTATTCTGTCGTAGCACCAAGAGGTAATGGTTCATTGTATATCAAGAGACCATTGGGAACAAATTTACTCTTTTCTAAGTAGAATTCCTTCTTTTCAAGTTGCTCTCTGAGAGTAGTATTAGAAGTTCTTAAGGTATTGACTCGGATTGCTCGTGTTACCCCCTGTTCATTGGCTTTTAGTAAAGCTTCCGTGAATTCTTCTCCCCAAAAAGAAATCCATCTTTCTACCAATTTTAGTCTATAACCGAGTTTTTGTGCTTTTTCAAGGAGATTAACCATTTAAGTTCACACAATGATTATCTAACTCTCTTTTTCAGTGATTTCTTCTATCAGAAGCTCTAAATAGCTCTTTCGAATATTTCTTTGTTCATAATCTGGAATTAGATCACGAAGCAATTTGACAAGTTTTGTTCGTGCATTTTCTACTTTAGAGGCTGTTGATAGAATTTCTACTTCCATGAATAGCCCCAGTTTTTCTACTCTATCAAGTGAAACTATGACATTCCCCTTTTTAAAAGATTCCCGCCTTTTTTTCACTTTCAGAACATCAAAAAATCCTAAAACAGATAAAAACTGTCTTAATGCTAAAACAGAAGTGTCCTTGATGGTAACTGTCAGTTCTTCTCTTGTTTTAAGCTTTGGATCAAGTTTTGGCCCTTTCCAAGTGATTTCTAGGTTTTCATCATTATTAATTCCATTTATTTTTGTTTTACGAATTCTCAGGGCTTCATCAGTTTGTTTAAAATCCCGAACTGGGGAATTATAATAAAAATCAGTCTCTTGATGTTCTATTAACGCCTTAAAATCTTTAGAAAGTAACACAGCTCTTAGATGAGTGAATTCATTTTCATTTATAATGTATACTTTAGCCTCGACCTCAATTACGTTATCATTGAGAGTTTTTGTCATGTTTTTTTAATATAAAACAGTCTTTAAAAGAGAAGAAGTTTCTATTAAGAAGAAGAGTAATATCATAGCAGTCATCATTTTTTAGAACTTTAAAACCTTAGATTGCTATACCAAATTAATTAGCAAGTCCCCATCCGCTAAAAATATAAGAACACCAGTTTTAAGTAAACTAGGAACGATAACAAATGTCTCGGAAAAGAGAAAAGGACAAAAAGGGTGGTCTTCCATCCCCACCTAGTGCCCATCCTGATTTACCTACACCCCCACCCACTCCACCTGCTATTTTCGAAGAAGAAACCCTAAAGCCATCTGTTTTAACAGGGGCAAAACCCCCTGACGAAGAATCTAGAAGAACTACCGTAGAGGTTGATTCAGGCATACCGTTAGATGCTTCCCTTTTGTCTGAACTGAAATCCAAAGTTGATGATATAGGACAAAAAGGACTTGGTGGTGTTTTAAGCAAAGCAGAAATTGAAGAAAAAAGTCCCCTCTTTGATCAAAAAAAGGAATACCAAAAAACTGCCGAAGAGTATGAAGCAGCAGGTTATAAACAAGAGGAGTCTGGACTTTATACAAATGCAGCAGTTTTTTTTGCCTGTTCCTCAGCGGCTTCAGCCTTAGCGGAAGGTCCTGCAACTGCTGCAATGAAACTTTCTCAATACGCACGTCAGGTTTCCTCCACTACTGTTAATCATCCTCTTTTCCAATCAGCAAAAATTGGCCTCAAGGGTGCTCTAACAAACGACAACACGAAGATTGTAAAGGCGATCAGATTAATGGAAGGGGTTGATTTCTTTTCTAGGGAAGACAAAAGCCTCTTTAAGAAATTCTTACGTAAAATTGCCCGTTAACTCTCTTCTTCTATTGCCTTTTTTACATCAGATTGCTCGTGTCTAATCATTACTCTCAAAACATTATCGATCCTCTTTAATAGTCTCACCTGGCTGCGTAAGAGTGTTAGGAGCAACTTTAATCCCTGGATAAAGAGTGTTATTTGCAGCTATCACCGAATGAGAGCCAACTACGACTCCAAACTTCTCCAATTCCGTGTCGACGATTTCCCCCTCAATTTTCGAATGAACAGTTGTATGTCCTTCAACTTTCGGTATATAGTTCATTGAACAAGAACCTGGTCCGACTACAGAGTATCTGTCTAGAAGGCTATCCCCAAGATAAACCAGACTATGAAGACGTGCCCCCTCCATTAGCAGTGAGTTCTTAATTTCTGATGAAAAACCAATAGCTGATTTTCGATCCATTGAGGAGTATTTTCTAACAAAAGCATTATGTCCTACTTTAGCTCCCTCACCAATGTATACAGGTCCGATTAGAGTGGCCCCCGATCTAATATGTGCATTCTGTTCAATAATGACAGGGTGTTCGATAGTGACCTTGTGTTCTATGGTTATCTCGGGAGAGATGCGAGATTCTTTTACATTGGCGTTCATTATCATCCGATTGGCAAATAATGCATCCCAAGGGTGAGTTATATCAATCCAATCTTTTTCCCAAAGGACTCCATGAACATGTCGCCCTTCTGATATAGTTTGGCTTAATGTGGCAATATAATCCATTTTATTTTGTCTGATTAATCCGACTATGCTATTATCAAGGATGAAAAACCCCGCCGAGACATAGTGACTTCTTTCTACAGAAGTTGGTTTTTCTGTGATAGAAGTAATCTTACCCGAGGGATCCTTTTCGACGACACCAAATTTTCGTGGCTCGCGAGCAAGCGTAATTGCAGCCAAAACATTGGGTGATAGGGTGTTATAGGTCTCAAAAGCCCTTGAAATCAGTTCCGGATAAAAAAAGACATCTGAGAAAAGCACAATAAAGGGACCTGTATCAAGAAGATTCTCCGCTCCACAGGAAATGGCATCTCCTACCCCTCGAGGCACACGTTGTGTGGCATAATCACAGAAACACCGCCATTGGCTACCACTTCCAAAGTATTCTTCAATAATATGCCCTTCTTTCTCTGATCGAACAATGTGGATCTCTCGAACCCCTCTCTTCACGAGTGCTTCGATTTGATATTCAAGGAGAGGTCGCCCCAAAAAACGAAGCATACATGTAGGTTTATTTGCTAATAAGGGGTAGAGTCGTCGCGATTCCCCTGCTGCGAGGATAACTGCTTCGATCGTTTTACACCTCAATTAAATAATTAAGTTATATTTGCCTTAGAGACGTTTTTCATAAATAATTGATGAATTGTCCTAAAGGTTCACCACTATTCACCTTAACGGATGAATGTAGTTTAGTGTTTCAGCGTCTAGCCCTTTGACATCTGGTATTAACCCTTTCTAGTCATATTTACCAGACAACGGATCACTAGCTCGCTTTTGATGTGCTAAGTTTTTTCAGTTTTCCGTTCTGAAAGTCCTGCACTATTAAATTTGCACAGATCAATAAGTGTTTTCGTAACGAGGTATGCCCATGATGTAAACTTTCATTTAAACACTCTAGTTCATGACTAGAGTAAATATAGTCGTACAATTTCCAAATGTTATTGGTCACCACCTGTATTTGATTGGCAATCTCTTGGAAATCAACATTTTCTGTTGAAGCCCAATTATACCTATTTGTTCTCGGAGAATAAATCCTTCGAGTCATAATTGCTGAAATCTGATCATATCGTTGAAAAGTTTGAATGAATTTTGTTAGTTTATTTTTTGTAATCGTAGCTATCATTATAGAAGTTAATGCTAATTACCTAGAGGATGGACTGATAATACCGTTATTGTTAATTTGTGTAAGATCGTCTTCGGTTAGTGTCACTATTCCGTGTCGATTACAGAAACTGAGTGTATTCTCGCCAATTTTTTTTACTACCAGAATGCCCGACATAGAATTCATTTCACAAAACCGTTGAAGACGGATGGCTTGATCTGTGCCAACGGAACGGTTCCAGTCAAGAAATTTTACAGCGAACCACTCATCATCCTCTTCTGCTCGAATAACATGAGAAATTAATTCAGGGTCAATGTAGACGTGTCCACTCACCTTTTCGAACTCCCAATTCTTTTCAACCACATAATTTTGAAATAGGGTAAAAAAACAATTCTCGGGGCTATCTTCCGACAAAATACATCACACCTGAAACGGGCGTTACTCTCTCCTAAAAATGTAATCATATACGAATGTACTATTATTTTATGAAATTAAAACGATTTTATGTAAATAACCGCTAAGTAAGGGACTGTATTAGATTTCCCTATAGCTCTTGAAACCCTATTTATTTAGTGCCTATCGAGCGATGAATTGTTAGAATTCTCCTCTGTAGAATCGAGGAACGAGCCTTCATGCACCATAAACTCTTGCACCCGCGTTAGCCGCGTGTGCTGAAATTCCGTGTGGATTTCGGTCATGGAAGTCGCAATAGTTTCAAAGGGGGTCAGATCGGGACGGAGAAAAGGGGGCAGCCCCTTACGGGAGATAAGGTGCTGGGTACTTTGGATGGTTTGGGTACATTCCTTAAATAATTGGTGGATCAGGTCAGCGGCTTCTTCCAACTCCTGTAAGCTGTCGAGAGTGTGAAAAACTAATATCTTCGCCTGAAATCGGTCTACCTGCTGCTGTAAGTGTTGGAGTTGCTGTTTCTGCATTCGATGAAGAATGGGTAATTGGCGGGTGAGAAAAGCACCCCAGAGCCCCGTACCGAGTAAAAAAGCGAGGAATAACCCCCGTGTTAACGGATTATCCCATTTCACGCGTGGATTGCCCCACCAATTATAATCCAAGCCATCGGGGAAGAAATCATTATCGGAGTCGCGATCTTGGGGATTGGAGCCATGTTGGTATTCTTGGAAGTTAGAGAGCCCATCGTTGTCCGCATCTTCCGCTGCGTCATTTAGGGTGCCATTCAACTGATGCTCCCATTCATAGGCATCGGGAATCTTATCTCCGTCTGTATCACTATTTTTGGGATGTGTTCCGAAGTGATATTCCTGTAAATTGGTCAGTCCATCTCCATCGGAGTCATCCGAAGCATCTCGAGGGTCAATTGCATTGAACTCTCGTTGGTACTCCCACAGATTCGGTAATCCGTCTCCGTCATAATCGCCCTCTGCTTCATTCAAAGTAACATTGAACCCTATTCGGTACTCCCAACCATTGGGCAGCCCGTCCTCATCATAATCGAGGACGTCTCCAAGCGGATAAGGGTCAATAGCATTCCCAGAACCTACGATGAAGTATGCTCCCGTGCCATTATAGTCTAACCAGTAATTACCCCCTTGAGTAGATGAATGAAACCACGTATTGTTGACCCCTTTGTCAAGGGCTTGAACCGCGTCATTATTATTGACTAAGAAAGTATTATGATAGAGTAAGTTCTCCGACGCGGAAGAGAGCGAAATTCCATAGCCAGAATTTTCTATCAGTAGATTCTCCGTTAGGGTGCAATTCTTCGAAAGGAAGGGGATGGGATCTGCGTCAGTCCAAAATTCAATGCCCATGTGGTTTCTTTGGCAGCTGTTCCTTCGGAGAGTTAACCCCGGTGTGTCTACAATATCGATCCCCGCCCCTGTATTGTAGCTACACTTATTATGGGTAATAGTTGTATTAGTCGAACCCCGAATAAAGATACCGCTGCCAGTATTGTGATTGCACGTATTATTAAGGATCCTTGAAGCAGAAGAACCACTAACAATGACTCCACCCACCGGATGAATATAAGAAAGCGATTTAACCGGATTACTATTGGTGATACTTTGTGCATTATTATTACACGAGTTGTGAATTACCGTAGTATTTTTAGATCCAGTCACAGAGATACCGACCTCTTCGTTGGACCGACAGGTGTTATTAACCACAAGAATAGAAGCAGAAGCCACGATTTCGATACCGCGATAATTATTTAGGCAGAAATTATTACTTATTATCGCCGTTCCCTCTACTACATTTTGTATGACAATTCCTGTAGTATAGCTACTTCTTCCTGTTTTTATCCAGCAATCACGGATGATAAAATGCTTTGTAGTGGACTGAACCGAGATTCCATTTCCAGACGTGGTGATGTTCCACCCTTCTATCAAATATGGATCTGCTTTAGTCCCTGTTCCACTTCCTGCGATAGCTGTTAGCTCTATATCGTTAGAAACTTCAATAGGTGCGTGGGGGGTATAACTCGAGGAAACAATTGTTAAAAGGGCAGCATGTGTTGACCCAACTTGTGAAGGATCAAGAGGTGGAAGTTCCGAGGCTTCAATCGCAGAGTCTTGAATCAGTATTCCTACTGACAATACCAGACAGATACACCCGATAAATAATGATATTGATTTCATGGCTTTTTCTTCCGCTAATATTTCGCATCTAACCGTTGTAGGCGGGTTTGTTGGAACGATTCAATCGCTTGGTTCATTAAAGCAGCGCGTATCTACAATCTTCTGAGCCTTTGAAAAGAGTAGGAATAGGTTCAATCATAATCGAGGAGATATTGGCAATTCTTTCGCCTTTATATAGCGAATGCACAATGGTTACAATAGCACATTCCTGATGGTTGTAATATTCATAACTATTCATATTTCAAAAATAAATTCCTAGAAAATAATATCTGAAGGAATTAGAACAAAAAAAATGACTGATAATGAAAGGAAAACGCTTCACAGAACATCCGATTCTTCCAATAACTGATTTTAAAAGTGTAAAATTCACTTTTGAGGGGCAAGAACTCTATGCAAAACAAGGTGAAATGATTTCTTCTGCGTTGTTTGCAAATGGTATTCAAATTTTTGGTCATCATCCTAAAGATGGCTCATCACAAGGCATTTTCTGTGCCAACGGTCAATGTGCGCAATGTATGGTTATTGTGAACGGAACGCCTGTGAAAAGCTGTATGACTGCTATAAGTGAAGGAGATATAATAGAAAGGTGTATAGGATTACCTGAATTACCCGCAGATGATAAAATGCCTGAAATTTCAGAGATTCCTAGAATTGAAATAGATGTCTTGATTATTGGCGGCGGTCCATCTGGACTATCCGCTGCGAAGGTGATGGCAGAAAAAGGCATTAATATCATTATTATTGATGATAAAGACCGATTAGGTGGGAAATTAGTCCTTCAAACCCATAAATTCTTTGGATCACAAGAGGATGTTTATGCAGGGAAAAGAGGGATCGAAATTGCAGAAATTCTTGGTGATGTCGTTCGTTCTTTCTCTAATGTCGATATTTGGCTTAACAGTACCGCTCTTGCTGTCTTCAGTGATGGTCTAATTGGTATTCTCAAGAATAATGAGGAATATATCCTTGTAAAGTCCAAAAAATTGCTTGTAGCGACAGGTGCTCGCGAGAAAATGCTTATTTTCCCTGGCGATACTTTACCAGGAGTCTATGGTGCAGGTGCCTTCCAAACCTTAGTTAATCGAGATCTCATTAGATCCTCCGAACGAATATTCATAATTGGTGGGGGAAATGTTGGTTTAATAGCTGGGTATCATGCTATTCAAGCTGGGATAGATGTCGTTGGCTTAGTTGAGGCTCTTCCCAAATGTGGTGGTTACAAAGTCCATGAAGATAAACTTAGACGTTTAGGTGTGCCAATTTATACTTCACATACCATCTTATCCGCAAATGGGAATGAAAAAGTTGAATCGATTACTATTGGTCAATTAGATGAAAACTGGAATCCCGTTCCAGAGACAGAAAAGTCTTTTCTTTGTGACACGATTCTTATCGCAGTTGGATTAGACCCAGTCAATGAATTTTATGAAAAAGCGAAAGAATATGGGATGGAAGTATGGGTTGCAGGTGATGCTCAGGAGATAGCGGAAGCTTCCGCAGCTATTTTTACTGGCCGAATTGAAGGTGTAAAGATCTTAGAGTCAATGGGGATAGAGACTGGGGAAAATGTCGCTGAACTAGATAAAAAAGCAGCTGTTATGAAAGCACACCCTCCTGAACCCATAGAAGAGCTATATAGATGTCAAGATGATGAAGAAGGAGTATTCCCTGTATTTCATTGCACTCAAGACATCCCCTGTAATCCTTGTACAACTGTTTGTCCCCAGCATCAAATTAATACAGAGGAAGATTTGATAACTGGTCTTCCTTATTATAAAGGTGAAGAATCGTGCACTGGATGTGGACGATGTGTTGCTGTATGCCCGGGTTTAGCGATTACTCTTGTCGATCATCGTAGAGATGCAGAAAACCCATTAGTAACTATACCGTATGAGATTACAAAAGAAGGACCGGCTAAGGGCGATAAGATCATAATTATGAGTAACAGTGGTGAACTCGGTCAATTTGAGGTAATAAGAACTCGTAAGCTAAAAGAATATCCCCGAACGGTATTAGTTGTTGTTAGATTGCCCAAAGAGATTGCTAAGCAGGCGATAGGTATAAAAATACAAGCCAATGAGGTTATTGAACCAATGCAAGTTTATCACAGACCTCCATTGACCGATGAAGCCATCGTTTGTCGCTGTGAACGTGTTACTGCAGGTGAACTTCGAGGCTGGATCCGAAAAGGAGTGACTGATGTTAATCAAATTAAGGCAATCACTCACGCCGCAATGGGAGCCTGCGGGGCTAAAACGTGCGAATCTTTGATATTACGGCTTTTTCGTGAAGAAGGAATTCCTTTGGAAGACATCACGCCCGGTACCAAGCGTCCGTTGTTCGTTGAAGTGCCATTAGGGATCTTTGCGGGTGTCAAGGAGGTAAAGAAATAATGGCGCAATATGATTGCATCATTATTGGAGCTGGGAGTGTTGGTACCCCTACAGCCATGGCTATGGGTGAAGAAGGGTTAAAAACTCTAACGATTGACATGTATCCTTCTCCGGGGCAAGGGGAAAATAAACATGCTATTGGGGGTATTAGAGCCACACATTCTCAAAGAGCAAAGATATGGACCTGTCAACGGTCCATTGAGATTTTCTCAACTTGGGAAGAGAAACATGGCGAGACAGTTGATTGGATTTCGGGTGGTTATACTTTTGTCGCATATAACTCGGAGCATGAAAAACTCCTCAAAGATACTGTCAAATTACAAAAGGAATATGGATTAAACATTGATTATATAGATGCAAATAAAGTTAAAGAGCTAGTTCCTGGTATAGCAGAAGATAGTCTCCTTGGAGGTACTTTTTCTCCCGAGGATGGCAATGCTTCACCATTAAAGGCTATTAATGCTTTTTATCGTCATGCAAAGAATCTAGACATAGAATTCAAGTTCAAGGAGCAAGTAACAGATCTTCTTAGCGAAAATGGTCATATTAAAGGAGTTAAGACTACGAAAGGCAGTTATACCTCTCGATTCGTCTTAAACGCAGCAGGTTCTTTTGCAAAAGACATTGCGAAAATGGCTCATGTAGATATTCCAGTTGTTCCCGATTCACATGAAGGTGGAATTACTGAACCTGTCAGACGCTTTTTTTCACCCATGGTTGTAGACATAAGACCTTCAAAAGACAGCAAGAACTACTATTTTTACCAAAACCAAAGTGGGAAGATAGTCTTCTGCATTACCCCCGCTCCACCAATTATTGGGGTAGATAAACGAGAAACCAGTGTTTTTTTACCTCAAGTCGCAAAAAGAATGGTTCAGTTAGTTCCTCGACTGAAAAATATCAAAGTCCGACGAACATGGCGGGGTACTTATCCTATGACGCCAGATGCAAGCCCAATTGTTGGTTCAGTGAAAGAAATTGATGGTTATATTAATGCTGTTGGTATGTGCGGTCAAGGTTATATGATTGGACCTGGTCTTGGTGAGGTTCTGGCCCGTTTAGTCGCGGATAAAATTAATGAGAAAGATAAGGTGATCCTTGAGGAATTGTCATTATATCGCGACTTTGGAACAGTAGAAAAACTCAAATAATGGATTTATAATTAGTATTTACTTAGGGTTTAGAATATTCTTCCTTTTATCCATTTAAGATAGTTCTTTTTATATTCTCCCCTAAGTTAACTGTTAAAAACCTTAAATTCCTCAAAATTTCTTATACCATAAATTGGCAAATATGTCGGCAGAGACGCATACGATGACTTTATGCAAATCTACTATTGATCTGCTAAAGGGAGAGAGGGGCCGCTAGGTATGCGAACAGCGGCGAAGGGATGAGATAAATGGGAAAGTCACCCATGGCAATACCGAGCTCACGAATATGGTGCGCTGCTTCCTGATGGGTGTTCACAAGGTGCTGACAGACCGAACACCTAGCATAGTCCCACGTACCCTCATGGCGGATTAACCGCCCAGGCGGGGACACCGAACAAGACAAATGCGTCCCTTGACTGGTATAGGCAGGATTAACTTTCCGCAGGGTAATTGGACGGGCAGTGATATAACTCGCAAGGAGCACGGCACGCATATACAGGTCTTCCTCATCGGGCATGGCGAGAACAGCTTTAGCTAACGCGCCCCGTGTGCCTCGAGCCGTCAAATGAAGGTTCTCAATACAGAACAAGGAACAATAAGTCTGGACTAGTACACTCGCAACGAACCGAAAACTGCCTCGCTTCAATTCGGCTAAAAGCCGCGCCCGTCGATCATACACACGCTTGAGTTCTCCCTGCATCTTGGTACGATAGCGCACACTGAATACAGACGGAAAATGACGAACCCAATTCTCCGCGCGTGTCACCGCTTTACTTACCTGGTGGATTACTTCACCTAGATGCTTAAATCGCTGGCACAACTTGAGCAGGAGCGGGGGCATCTGAATGGGTTCCGAAAAGGTCAGCATATAGGGACTGGGGCGATTCAGATCCAACCCCAGCGCATCTACAGGAACATCTACGGGATAAAAAGGGACTGGCATCTGTTCTATCGCGGTGCGACTGAGAAACATCCAATAGTGCCCTTCCAACACCAGAGAGACCCGCAGTTTATTCGCCGGCGGGAGACCACTGCGGAGCACGACAAGTCTAATCTGGGCGCCATTAGCAAGGAAGTCGCGTAGTTTAGAATGAATACGAAGGGTGGCCTGAATGTGCCGGCGTTTCTGACGCGGACGCCAAATCTGCATCTGAAACTCACCTTCTTCGCGTAGGAGCGCGGTCAAGGCGCCATTATTGCCCGGGCGCCCTACGACATATTTGGAGCCCATCACAAGGGGGAGCGGTAATAACTTGGAAGCTTTTCTGTTCTTCTTTCTAAAGGGTTTGGGGACTAACTGCTCTACGCGGTAACTATGGGTCTCGTGTAATTTTTTCACAGTCTCATTAGCTTGCAAATACGGTAAGAGTGCGGAGACAAGAATACCCCGTAGACTGGACAAATAGACATAGGCATTGGGGGTTGGGGGTTTTTTCAACGACGCCAGGGTAACATGAACCGTCTTACTCAATTGTTTCAGGAACTTCCAGCGGGACGCAGGTGTGGTTTCAGTTGGCTGGTTCCATTCCGCTATCCATGAGGACAACTGTTCAGCCACTTGCTGGCGGTAGTGGTGGAGTTTCCGTAGCTTTTGTTGGAACCGTTGTTGGTTTTCCGACAATTCCTGAAGTTGGGCTAACTCCTGAAGTTTAGTCTGGGTAAAGTGGTCAATAGCCTGAAGGCACTCCGGGATTGAAAGAGAAGGCAGAGGCGCGGTGAGGCGATGAGAAGTCGGTAAGACCGGGTCAAGGGTGCGCCGTGCTGACAGGACGAGGTTCCGACAATAATCAAAATGAAGCCCGAAATGGTATGTCAAGCGTTGTTCGAGATACGGTGTCCGTCCGAACACCAGCCATTCGACCAGGGCGTCCACGTCGTTTCGTAAGAACTCTAAAAAAACCTGCAGTTTCTGTTCACGGTCGATTACCCCTTTGGCAGCGTTCAGTAAGATTAAATAGGCCGCCTGTCCAATGTTACTCCGATCTGCCAACACCTTCGCTAATTTTGCGGCACCGGTTGTTCCACTCCACCCGGGATGCCTACGGAGGACGGTAATGGCTTGCTCCGCTCGTTCTGCCGTGATCTTCTCATGTAAGGTGTGTTGTAACTCACGGATGATTTGGTTGGCCTGTACTTCCTGCTGGCGCCGGACATCTCGTGTCTGCCCCTCAAAACGCAACCCCACCTGATAGGTGCGGATGACTGGGGTTTGAAGAGAGGGGAAGGCTGCGGACGACATCCATGCCAAGACTCCGTTGTGCGTCTATAGATGTGTAGGGCATTTTCTTTTTAAACCCCTCAATTCACCCCTCCACGTCAGCACAACAATTAAAAACGCCAGAGAGGGCAGTTTAGATATGAAACAAAAGAAAATTTGCTGTGGTTTGAATTGACCTACAAACTGAAGTAGGTGCTACCGAAACTCCAAACCTTGCAAAACTTGGACATGCGTGAAAACATGGCCCAACTTTTCCACGATTAATGTGAACCCGTTTCGGGGGGCTGCCCCATACGCATATAGCCCATGGGGATGACAGATGTTACCATCTGTCCAATCTTCTTGCAGATAGGTTCTTCGGCCTTAACCAAATTGTCATTGGCGTGCATTCAAGCCTCTAGCCAACTCTATCTTGTGAGTGCAACAAGATCGGAATCTCGGTTGCTGTCCGTGTCGTCGAGTCCGTAAGCCCGTCTACAGCGCCCAGGTCGCCTTGAGAAACGGCGGTTCTGTCCGCTTCAAACGTGCTCCTGTACTGATTTCTTCCAAGTCTTCGAACTTTTTAATCATTTGGAAGAGAGAGGTGAAAGTGAAGAAGAAGACCTCTCCTCCGCCCTTGGCCTGGTAATGTCCAAGTTTGGCCAAGTTTTTGGGAACTGCTAAAGTGGTTCGGAGAGCGCTCTATTGAGTGAATAGAAGTCAAAGAATAGGACATCAAGGAGAAAATTTAAAAAGTTCAAAAATACCCTTAGTATGAGGTGTCTCATCAAAAATTTGAGTAAAAGTTATGTGTTGGTGAAATGGAAGCATGTGAGAAGTGGTGGTTCTCATTCTCAGATTGATGACATCCGTTCTGAGAATGGGTGTGGAGTTCGGGAGACGTTCTGAAAATCGGGGTTCCCGTTCTCAGATTGTAGGCAGCCATTTTGAAACCATATGTAGGTAAGATAGCCATTCTGAGAAAAAGCGTTCTTTTTCTTAGAACTGTTTATGCTTGAAGAGAATGAGGATTATTACATGACAACAAGGTCGGGTAAATGTATCTTGTATCAGCAGGAAAAGAAAAACCAATCTATTATTCTTATTCTCCTTTTGATCGCAGAAAGCAAGAAATTTTTCTGCAAAGGTTTAAAAATAATGAAAGAGGGTAAAGAGATCACTCATTTAGACCTTCGATAGGTGATATTCACTAAAAAGGGGATGAATTTTATGAAAAAATTAGTAATATTCGCTTTGTTAATTTTAATTCCACTTCCAATAATAACCGCGGCAGGGTTGCCCATGGGTGATATGAGTAATACGATGATTACCACTAATCCATATATGGATGATCGAACTGCTTCTGGTGGTGATCCTGATTGGTGGATTGGCGTTAGTGCTCAAGGGAGTATGGTCGCAGAAACCACCACTACTAAAGATTCAAGCGCGGCTGCATGTAATGTAACTTCAAGTAGTCCAAATGCCTATATCGATATTTATAATGATTATACATATCTAATGGATACAGGAATTACCTATTCTTTGGGATTCTGGGTCTGGGTGCCAAGTGGAAGTGGCACAGTGGAAATAGTAGTACAATTTCTACTATATAGCTCAATTACAGATCCATACGGTAGTGAAACTAAAATTGATGATAATAGTGCTGCTCCAATTACCCCCACCCCAGATACTTGGTATTATGTAGAACACACTGAAAGTGATACAACAGAAATGTATTTCCGTGTATGTGTTCAGATTTTTCTTGCAACTAGTGGTGCCAGTGTTTGCGTCGATGATTGTTATTTAAATAGTGAGCCCTTCACTGAATTCCCTTTAACCACCACTCTTATTCTTTCAAGTTTAGGACTAGTTACAGTAGTTTTCTTGAGAAAAAGGAGATAAGGATTGTGAAGATAGATAGCCTTTCTGAGAATAACCACTCATTAAAGCAATTACCCCCTTTGTCACGGATACTATCTGGATTGGGCCAATGAACAAGACCCACGTCCCTAAAGAATGCTGGATGGAGACACTTACCCGCTTGTATAGCCCCTCTGCCCTGCGTCAACTCAAAAAAAAGGTAGAGAGGTTGCAGAACCCAAAAATCCGCTTTAAAGATAAATTTTTGGAACTTCTAGAGCATACAAGAAGAGGACGTCCACAGGAACAAAAAGTAGGGGCATGAATAACCCAATCACTCAAAGAAAAGCGGGAATCCGCTTGCCATCTTGTTCCCAGTGGTGTAGTGTACGGGGTGACACCCTCCGAAGCATTGCAGCTTTTCCAATGCTGACATATATGGAATAGGTACCATCTTATTGTTAATAAGGGTTTTTATCGGTGTTATTTATAGGTATGGTAGATTTTTATAGGATTTTCACCTATGAAATCTTACGGTGAAATCACGAAAATTTCTGAGGGTTTTACTTGAGTATAGAATTACTAGCCGCAACTCTTGAAACTGGAAATAAAGCAGCTCAAATCCAAGCAGCAAAAGCCTTAGGAGAGACAAAAAGTGAAGACGCAATTTGGCCTCTAACTCACGCACTTTCACGAAGCCAGGTCGATGTACGAATCGCTTGTGTCACGGCATTAGGCTTGATTGGCACAGAAAGCGCTGCACAGGGGCTACTTATGGCAGTAAGCGACAAAGAAACGTCTGTAAAACTTGCTGCGATCGAAGCATTAGGTGCCATGAAATGGGAACCCGCTATAGGCTCTATAAGTACAGCTCTCCGTGAGAAGGACAAAAATGTAAAGATGGCTGCCTGTATAGCTTTAGGTAAGCTCGGTGGGAGCCAAAGCGCTTTTTCAATCTCCCAATTACTCCTTGAAAAGGATCAAACTCTACGTACATGTGCTGCTAATGCCTTAATTGGAATAGATAGCCCTGCTGTACTTGAACTTCTGAAAAATAATATTAATGACAAAAATGAAGCTGTACGCAAAGCAGCTATTTATGTTGTTGGAAAATTCGGGGAAGAAGAAGACCTTCCATTACTGATTCAAGCATTGGAAGATAAGAGCATTGAAGTTAGGATAGGTTGTCTTCAGGGATTAAAAGGTAAATCTGTTCCTACAGCCATCCCTGTTATTCTTAACCTATTAACCGATAAAAATGAAGAGATAGCTGTTCTTGCGTCCGAATTTCTAACTACTAGTGCTGATAAATCCGCCTTAGAACCCCTGATTAATGCATTGAAAAATTCTAAATTCATAGAAGTCCGAAGAAATGCTACCTTAGCTTTACGACACGTTAGAGAACCTCTTGCCTTAGAAACTTTGATTGTTGGTTTAAAAGACAAAGATGATATTGTTAAAATGAATTGTGCTCGTGCACTTCAAGACCAAGCATCACCAGAAGCCATTCCATCTCTAATTGAAGGTCTTAAAGAAGAAGACCTCAAGATAAGACAAGAGATTGTTACTGCTCTTGCAAAAACCAAAGCTATAGATCCTTTGTTCGCTGCACTCGATCATAAGAACGATTTTGTAGTAACAGGCGCTTTAGCTGCACTGGGACAAATCGCTGATCCTTCTACCTTAGATAGGATATATTCTTTCATGGAGACCGCACAAGGAAGAGTAATTAGCGAAGCACTCAATATTTTAAAGAACTTTCCTGAATTTAAAGTTGAGAAACTTGTTCAGTTTACTCAATACCCAGCTGAGCCTGTTAGAGAAACCTTAGCAACAACTTTAGGTTTTAATTCTTCTAAAGAATCCATAAAAATCCTTTATATCCTATTAAAAGACCCCTCGCTTGATGTAAGACTTGCTGCGATCAATTCTATAAACCGAATAGGTAAATTAGATGCAGTTATCCCTCTTTACCAGAGATATAGGGAAAGCCAGGACAGTACCGAACAGAAAATGATCGGTCAGATTGTAATGGTTCTAGGAGAACGAAATCAGCGTACTGAGTTAATAAAAATCTTCAATGAGCTTTTTACCGGTCAACCCGTAGATGCACAAAGACTTGCGGATAGTTTAGCGGATAGTATAGATCTTCTAGATAGTCTTATTCAGGATAAAGATCCCCAAGTTCGGTTGGTAAGCCTTGAAATTATTAAAAATCGCGAGTTGAAAGGGAAACAACCATTAGTCGTTAAAGCCTTAGCTGATTCTGACATAAATATTAGAAAAACTGCAGTACAGGCTCTTACAAAAGTTGGTGATTCTTCGGTTATACCGATTTTATCTTCCGCTGTTGAAAGACCAGAAAATAAGCCCATTAGAGACGTTTTTCTTCATACTTTAATAGAATTTGCCGATCCTGCCGTTGCTCCTGCGTTAGTAGGTTTTTTAGCAGATGAAAAGGAGGAAATCAGAAAGCTAGCAACAGAGGCTTTTTCAAAGTTGGGAAAAGCGGCAATTCCTCCCTTAGTAAATGCATTAGACTCTGATTTAGCAACAGTTCGTAATAAAATTATTGAAGTGTTGATAAATTTCGAAAAAGATGCAGTTCCCGCAGTCCTAGCCATTCTAGACTCTGATAACCCCCTCACCCAAAAAGGTGCAATTGAAGTCTTGGGTGAGGTAGGTTCTCAAGAACATGTTAAATTCATCCTTCCTTTTCTTAAAAGTGAGAATTTAGGCGTTCAATGTGCAACTGCATGGGCGGTATCTAGACTAGGTACTAAGACCGAAAGAGAAATGGTGTTAAGAACTACTCAACCATTAATTAATGCCTTAAAGTTTCCAGCAGAAGAAATAAGAACTATGGCGTCTAAAGCATTACAATCGCTTGCTCAGGAGTATCCTGAAATTATTGAAGGGATGAAAAAACTAAATGAATCAGTATCTGAGGTTCAAGAGCAAGGAATAGGAATGCTTACTCAAGTAGGAGTCATATGTCTTCCTCCAATAGAAGGCGCACTTCAAGACTCAAGTGATAATGTACGAATTAATGCCACGAAAGTCCTTTCAAAAATTGCATCTGACGAGGCAATAGATCTTGTATTGGGAATGAGTCAAGATTCTAATGAAGAAATTAGGAATTTAGTCTTTATTACTGCGGTAGAAACGGAAAAAGAAAATGCTATCCCTGTATTGGTTAATTTTCTAGGAGACCCCAATACAGAACGTGTTGGCGCTGCTATTGGGAGATTAGTAGATCATGGGTCTCAAAGTATTGAGTCTGCGATTAAAGGACTAGAAAACCCCAATTCACGGATTCGTAAAGGTTCTACAATAGTGCTAGGTAAAATTAAAATCGATGTTCCTCCTGAACCACTACTTAAAGGTCTATCTGATGAAAATCGTGATGTGCGCTTAGCTTCAATAGACGCATTAGGTCAATTAGAAGCAAAAACCGCAGCTAAAGAAATTGGAAAAATGATCTCTACTGCTGATCTAGAAGAACAAAAGGCAGCAGTTAAAGCATTAGCAAGCATTAAAAGTTCTTCTTCGGCGCCTATTCTCCTTGATCTGCTGGATACCCCTGAAATTGATGAGGGTCTGAAAAATCTTTCAGATGAAGCTTTAGAAGCCATTATTCAGGCAAACCCCGATGACGGACCTTTAATAGCTGCTAGCAAGCTTATTATTTCGCCTGATCCGCAGAAAAGGGAACAAGCCATCAATGAGTTTGCTAAAATAGGTTCTAAAGCTCTAGAAACATTAGAGGCCTATTTGGAAAACTCAAAAGCACCAGTAAGAGTAGCAGCACTGGAAGCACTTATAAAAATCAACGATAACCAAGCAGTTAATTCTATAGTTGTCCGATTACAAGATCCAGATACGGTCGTAGTCCAAACAGCACTGAAAGCACTAGGAATACTTGGTGTTCCTGAAATTGCTGACCGATTAATACCCTTTTTAGCTGCTTCAGAAATAGAAACTCAACTCACTGCTCATGAAGCGTTAGAAAAACTCAAGCCTAAAGAGGTATTGATAGAGGCAATGGAACACAAAGACATCACCATACGCCAACATTCTATTCTCCTTGTGGGGGAGATTAATGCTACTGAAGCCATTCCCCCAATCATTGAGTTTCTTAGAGACTCAAAAAATGTAATTCGGGCTGCAGCAGCAAAAGCTTTAGGTATGCTTCAAGCTGAAAATGCAACTGACTCGTTAATTCAAGTATTATCCGATAAGAAACCGAATGTTGTAGCAAGTGCAGTGCTAGCACTTTCTCAGCTGAAGGCGATTCGAGCTATACCTTGGATCAATTATATCTCGAATTCCCCTGAACCACTCATACAAAACGCTAGTAAAGGCGCTAAAGAAAAAATACGGGAAGATGAAAACTTAGTACCTATTCTTAATGCGTATGAACAACTTTTTTCATCAGATTACGATACAAGGCAAGATGGAATAAGAATTTTGTCCACACTTGATTCTGAATTTAAAGATGGGATACTTGAAGGGCTTAAAATTCCTGATGACATCATTAAGGCTCTTATTCTCCAAGTAATAGGACTATGGAGAAAGAAAGAATACACCTCTTTAGTACTAGAATATGTCACTGGATACTCTAAAGATGTCAAAATAAGTGCCATTCATGCTTTAGGGCTCCTTAAAAATGTAGACGGCATTCATCCAATTGTAGAATATGGATTGTCTTCTAAGGATGAAACACTTCATACTGAAGCCATCAATGCTCTTGTAAACATCGGTTCTGATGGAGCAGAAACAATAGTTTCTTTTTTGGAAGATAAAAATAAATTCGTAAGAGCTGGTGCTACGCAAGTGTTAGGGGAACTTAAAACAGAGCTGTACTTTGACTCCATTTTAGCTCTAGTAGATGACAAAGACGATGAAGTAAAAATTGCGTCATTAAATGCTCTTAAAAACCTAAATAATCCTGCTGCCGTTCTTAAAGTTGCTTCAATCCTTTCAAAAGCGAGTAGTCAGGTACGAATTATTGCTATTGATCTTCTTCGTACACTCAAAGGTCATGAAGGCTTATATCAGATTTTTGAAATGAGTCGGCTCAGTGTCCCCCAAGTTGCCGAAGCTGCAAATATATGTCTTCAAGAATTCAAGACTATGGAATTTGTCAATGAAGTGTTGACTACTTATACCGATTTAACTGATAACCCAGAAGCTGATGTAGAAGTACATATTAGGAATCTGGCTCCCCTTGGGCAAAGTGTTGTTCCCCTACTTAGTGGTGCCATCTACTCTAAAAATACTAAAATCAAGGAATTAAGTATTCAAGTCCAAAGTGAGCTTGGCGCAAAGGAATATTTACACCTCTGGCAAAAAGCTATGGATGATAAAGGAGCAAATGTCCGTATAGCTTCCGCAACTGCTCTTAATCGTCTTTCGGATGAATCCTCTATTGAAGTTCTAGTCAAAGGTTTGCACGATAAACATCCCGAGGTTAAACGACTTTCTCTTGATGCTATAATGAGAATTGGTCCTCCTTGTATACAATTGCTCCTTGAACATGTTACAGCCAAGGACGCATATGTTCGGGAAGCTGTTTTTACCTTCCTTGCAATATATGGTGATTCCTCATCCTTTTCTTATCTTCTGAATGGTCTAGAAGACAAAAATGGAAATGTAAGATCAGCAGCAATTAATGCTGGCAAAAAATTGGATGAAAGTCGCTTGATCCCATTTCTAGTTGCTCTTGAAGGTGTTGAGAAAGACTCAAACGTTCAATCTATGATTCAAGACACAATTACTATATTTTCCCAAAATACCGCCTATGAAGCAGCCATCCAGTTGATTAACACAATTGTACAAGCAACTGACCAAGAAGACGAGGTAACAACTGCAGTTAAAGAATTAGCTCAGTTGGGAAGTGAGATGTTACCAGTCTTCCGATCAGGCTTACAGTCACCAAATGATCGAATTCGAGCTGGCTTGGCTTTAGTATTATCGGAGATGAAAGATGGAGAATCTATCCCGCAATTAATCCTATTTCTTCAGGAAAAACCTACCTTGCTCCGGGATGCTGCTACTAAGGGCTTACCCAATTTTGGAGCTACTTGTATCGAAAGCTTAAAGGATTTAACAAAACATAAGGATAAAGATGTACGCAAAAGAATTACCGAAATACTTTCTAATATTGACACCGAAGAAGCACGGATTATTTTGGCTGAATTAATTTCTGACAAGGATTCCAGTATAGGAAAAGAAGCTATTCTAGCATTACGCTTACAAGGAGATGTTTCGGTTCCACATATCATTGCAGGGTTACAAGCAAAAGAGAAAGATGTTCGAAAGGAATGTATTGTGAGTCTCAGAGATCTCCAAGGTGAAGGGCTTGTGGATGCGCTTGTGAAAGGCCTTAATGATTCCGACGAAGATGTACGTGTTTTAACCGCAGAAACTTTACCCATCAAAGCTACCGCAGATGTCACTCCATATCTTATCGAAGCAATAGAACTTAAGGGTAAGCGGAGTAAAATGGCTATCCTATCTGCAATGGGAGCAATTGCAGATGAACGAGCCATCCCTGCAATTACTTCTTATCTCTCTGATAAAAACAAACAAATTCAGGGAACTGCAGTTACAGCCCTTGGGCTCGTTCAGGGCAGAAGTAGGACTCCTAAAGAAGAAAAACCCGCAGAAACCATCAACTGTTCTCAATGTGGGCATGAACTCCCTAAGGGTGCAAAATTCTGTCTTGAATGCGGGAATAAAATATCTTAAATATGAAGAAACACGATTTTTTAAATAGGCTAATGTATCTTTGAACAAAAAAGAGGGATCACTATGAAACAAAAGGAATTTTCTTTCTTATGGTTAATTACTTTACTCATTCTTTTCCTACAAACTCTCACACTAGAAACAAACACCCATCCTTCCTTTTTCTCAAGCCAACTTGAAATTAATATGTCTTTTAAAGACATCGCAACTAATTCTCCTCTATCAACTATTAAATCGATAAATATCCATTCTTCACAGAAGTATTTACCTCATCTTCCTATTGATATTTCATCTGATACTGAACTTGCTTCAGTAGCAGCTAGTGGATCAGGAACGAACGTTGCCCCCTATGTTATAGAAGGGTGGAATATCACAACCGAGGGAGTTCATGGAATCTCTATTTGTGATACTACAAAGCATTTCGTTATCTGTAATAACTGGATAAATACAAATGATGTTCCTAATATTCATGGAATTCATGTCGAGAATGTCGCTAATGGGACAGTTATGATCTTTAATAACACCTTTTATCATAATAGTGTTGGTATTTCTCTTTCACATTCTAGGAATGCAACGATCATCAATAATATCTGCTATAATAACACTATCGGCATTAATATTTTCCTGTCTGAGTCGGTAATAGTAGATAGCAATATATGCGACAATAGTGTTTACTTTGGTATTCATCTTTTCGTTTCTGATTATTCAACAATCATAAACAACACTTGTAGAAATAATGGTGATGGCATCAACCTAATTAATTCTAGAAACACATCAGTTGTAAATAATACTTGTCAAGATAATATTATGGGAATCTCTCTATACAATTCCGAGTCTTCTAGAATAGCTTATAATTCGTTCTTTAAGGATGGTTTATTTCTCTCTGAAACTGGTTTAGAAGATTGTCTACGAGTTATGCTTTCTTATTCCATAGAATTCAACTGGGTGAATGGTTTACCCTTGGTCATTGTGAAAAATCAAATTAATCCAGCTATCCCAATGTTCTACGGACAACTTATACTAATAAATTGCTCTAATGTTACTTTAACAAATCTAAATTTTTTTAACACTTTAACGGGACTTGCTCTTTATCATTGCGAGCAGAGTCAACTCAGGAATATTACTTGTCAATCTAACAGTTATGGAATTTTCCTTTCATCGTCTCCATACTCAAAGATTATAGATAGCACTTGTATACAAAATAAGTTGGCTGGGATCGTTCTTAGAAATTCAGGCGCTTCAAATATCGTGAATAACATCTGTCAAAATAACAGTAATGGCATTTCCCTTAGAAATTCGGGGAATTCAACTATTATCAATAATATTTGCCAAAATAATGGTGATGGCATCTTCCTTGAAGGTTCTGGAGGTACAATGATCAAGAATAACACTTGTAGTCACAATACTGCTACCGGTATCAGTCTCGATGCTTTTGATGAATCTAATTCAACTATAATAACCAATAATGTCTGTTATCAGAATAATGAGTTTGGGATCTATGTATATAAGTCTACTTCCTTAATGATCACCAATAATTCCTGTTATAGTAATGAGAAGGATGGTATCCGCTTATGGGAGTGCAGCCAATCAATTATAGCAAATAATTCCTGTTATCAGAACCTTTTCAATGGAATCTCTATTATTGATTCTAAAAGGTCTAAAATAAGGAATAATGTCTGTTATCAGAATAATGATATTGGAATCTCTCTAAAATCCCATTTCTGTGTTGCATCTAAGAATATATGTCAAAAAAATGTTTATGGAATAAGTGTTGCTGATTCTGATAACTGTGAGATTAGCTGGAATTTAATAATAGAAAATTTAAATTATGGAATGAATTTGATTTGGGATGACAGGGATTATCCTGAAAGTTCAAGTGAT
>JAEOTF010000220.1 GCA_016840025.1 Candidatus Hodarchaeota archaeon | reverse complement strand
GGTCATCACCCAGCAATCCCGAATGATGAAATGTTTTGTGGTGTTATGGATAGAGAGCCCATGTGCCCCCGTTGAGGTGACGTTCCAGCCCTCTAACAGATAGGGGTCAAGGGCTGTGCCCGCACCACCAGCTGCGGTGGCTGCCAATTCGTCGTCCGAAGAGATTTCAATAGGGGTATGGGGGGTGTAAGAGTGAGGAGAATTTAATGTACTAGGATAGAGCGAGGTAAGATCTGCAGAAAGGCAAGATGGGCTCACTAGTCCCTGTTGCGTGAATTTGGCAGTTTCTTCCAACGGATTGTCCAGCGATTCATGGAAGAGATTAAAAGGGTCATTTTGCGAACTAGAAAAGGAATTGATTAGGACTATTATACCTATTGTGATGGTTAGGCCAAATAAAATGGAGCGCATCAGCTTTGGCTTGATTTGGATCCCTCACAGAGAAGAGATAGTCTACCTTAGATTGATACCTCACTTTTGCTTTATTAAACCTTTTTTTTATGAAGAATAACTACACTTCATATATTAGGAATTTTCAATTTTCTGGTTGAACACTCCATTAATAAAGAAGTTCCCCTTCTTCAATCTGGAGGTTAATCCCTTTCAAAGCTTCAACACGTCGCTTTTCCTGTTTAAAAAGCCCCTTACGTGTTTTAGGAAAGAATATTTTTTGTAAATTCCTGGTGACAATCATGTAATTTGGCATATCAATCACATCAGAAGTTTTAAAATAGAAATGTTAGTCTTCCTCATTTGGGATTTCAGAATCTTCCCAATCATCTCTATGGACGGATGAATTAAAACAACTACTCAGCTCCTCCCCTAAATTCCTTAGAACTTCACTAAGTGAGAATTTTCCGCTACCGAAATCTATCTCAATACCCGATTTCGGATCAATTTCTATAGACTTAGTCTTTGTGTTAACATGAACCTTTCTTCTCTTTCCCGACACTTCAACAAACTTGTTATCCTCGGTAATGACATAAATTTCTTTCCCTTCCAATAATACTAGATTATTTTCGCTTTCAATGGCCCAAAAATTAGGAGCATTATCTTGTAGGAAAAAGAAAAGGAAATCAAGCTTTTCATCAGATATAAAGTTGTATTTGGAGCGTTTTTTGCTTGAAAACTGATCTAATAGAGTATACGCTTTATCAAAGAGGGGATTAGACTCTTCAAGAGGACGAAAGTCTTTTGGGAATGTAAAAGTTGGAGTGAGAAACAAGGCAGTGTTACTAATACGTTTTATAGATTGACCAACCGCTCCCTGTTCGGTATGTACAATCATATCTGCTAACAATTCAAATTCACCGAATACTATCCCTCCACAATAATTATCTTCCCCTAATTCTCTAAGAGGAATAATAATTGCATCATCAAGCAATTTTACTGTATAACGGTCCGTCTTGAATATTTTTAATTCTTTGTCAATAGTACCTTGAAGAGGAACTAATTCTAGATTAAGCGGTTTCTTATTCCCAAAACAGCATTTCTTATCCCAGATACTAGGCTCTGCATCAATATCATCTAAAACTTTCTCGATCTCTGTATCAACTTCATCCAAAACTTTCTCGATCTCTTCACTAACATGAGTCAACATATTCCCGAGTCCCCTACCAAAATGTCTTATAGTGAGCTCAATTTGCTCCCCTAGATCGAACATCATCGTTTCAAAGCTACTTGTTCTGTTTTCTCGGCTCATTCTTCCTCACTCTCAAAGGTATTGTCATTCTGTTGATCTTCTTTGTTTACATCATTTTTTTTAGCTTCGTTTTCCATTTTGACTTTTCTTAGCCAGAGGATCTCTGCAAGTTTGAGTGCTTCTCGCCCTAACTGCGTAATGAGATAACGACCCCTTACTGCTTCTTGAATTACAAATCCTTCCTCTCGAAGTTGATCCATATGATGTTTAAATGAACCACCATGAATGTTTGTTTCATCGGATAATTCTTTTTGATATCTTGGTCCACTTTCGAGGAGTTTAAGCAATTTCAAACGGTTTATATCTGCCAGTGAGCTGGTTAGTTTGGCTCCTTCTTCATAGAATTTATCATAATCTTCGGGAGAGAGCCCCCACTTACGTAGAAACTTTTCACGTTTACGAAGAACGCGATCAGTTTTTCGCTGTAATCTATCTTCTTTACGATCTAGCTCATCTCCAAAACGAAGAACTCCATCCAGTACCCCTTCTACTGTATCTTGAACTGAAGTGAGGATTCCTTCAATATAGTTTCCAATCACTTCACCAAAGTTTTCTGTATTGAATGTGTGACTAGAATCAGACCTAATACGTCTATGAGAAGGTATTTTAGATTTTTTATTAATATCAGACGATTTTAGATCAAGCAATTCTCCTTGTAGTTCTTTGATTTGCTCTTGTTGCTTCTCAAGGAGTTTTTTTAATTCATCTAAATTTTCTTCAGTATTCATATGCTTTAACACTCTATAATTTTACTTTTTGGGAGGAAAAAACGAAGAGGGAATGCTTAGCGCATTCCATTGACAGTTCGAGAATGCCACATGGCAGAACGGGAATATTTTCTCTCAAATCCGTATGTCTGACTCAGTCCTCTACTTTTAGAGGGTGATTTATCAAAAGAGAAAAATTTCATTATTTTCCGAATCCAACCAGATTTTATCGGGGTTGAATGAGCTGTAGAGGTTGAGGAACTTGTGGAATACATTTCTTATCACTGAAAATATAGGAAATATGCTAATACAAAAAAGTTGTACATAACTTACAGTTTCATTTACGAAATTACAGATTTGTAGGTAAAACATACAAATTTCCCTCATTAACCTCTAGGTTTTTTCCTAGTATATTAATTATCAAAAAACGAAAGTTAGAGTTAACGCGCATTCATCATCATTCTACAAACTAAGATTTATTCTCGCTTACGTCTGAATAATGCGATTATTAAAGGAACTTCCAAACTTAAGATAACGAGAGTACCTGAGATAACGAGGGCAATTTCAAAATTAATTGTGAAAAAAACAGCTATTAAAAGTGGAATCATACTTAAGAGAAGGATACCAATATCAGAGTTAGGATTATTGTTCTGTTCTTCTACAATAGGCCAAACGTTATGAATTCCTCTTAAACTGTTATTACTAAAGGTATTATTCAGTAAAATAACACGCTCACATTCCTTTAGGGTGATTCCGTACTGTCCATTCGCTTTTAAGAGATTGAAAGACACTTCAAAATTCTCACCACTATTTACAAAAATCCCATTTTCGTCATTATTCGAACAGGTATTGTTACTTATCACAATATCTAGGAAATACTCAATAAAAATTCCATCCCTGTTATTTTTACAGGTATTGTTTTCAACCTTAGAGGGATCATGATAATTATCCAAAGCCATAATGTAAATCCCATACTTTCTGTTGAAAGAACAATTATTGTGTGTAATTCCTACCCAATCAATCCGTTCAACAACAATTCCATTCCCATTATTGATACAAGAATTATTGTTGAGTGTAATTATAGAAAAATCCCTTAAATTTATTCCATCATATGAGTTATTAGAGCAGATGGTATGGTTAATCACAACACTAGACCAACCCCACCCCTCAATCCCTTTATCGTTATTAGTGCATACATTATCGGTAATTATGCAATTTTGAGCATTTCCAACTCTAATTCCATCTTCGGTATTGTTGTAACAGAGGTTATGACTTATAACAACGACGTCTGATCTCTCGATATCTATTCCCCATCTATTGTTGATACAGGTATTATTGTAGATTACAGCACTATCTGTTGCTATTTCGAAAAGATAGACTCCGATTCTATATCCTTCAATGAAACAGTGTTGAATAACAAAATGCTTGGTTGTACTGGAAACAAAAATTCCATCCTCACCGGAATCGGGACCAATAGTTAAGTATTCTATACGATATGGATTTGCCTTGGTTCCATTACCTGGAAAGCCATAAGTCTCAAAATCGGCATCATTATCGATTAAAATCAGATCATACGTTGTAATATCAGAAATAAGAGTATTTTTGACTAACATATCGTTAGTAGACGCAGAAAAAGTGGTTAATCCGAAATTCAAAACTAGAAAAAGAATTAATTGCAATAAAAGCATAAGTTTCGTTTGATTCGAAGGAATTCTTTTTATCAAAGGTTATCCCTCACTTATACTTTATTTCTGATATCTTGTATATAAAACATTCTAAAAACGGCATATCGAAATATTGATCGATATAACTAAAAATTGAGTCTTATAGGTAGAATACAATCCTTCAAAGATAGTAATTACTTCTTCATATTTATCTGTACTTCCGTTAATAGTGATTTTTTTCTCCTTCTTACAGTATGGTTAAATTTCACTTCAGTTTGGTCAAAAAGATCGGATAGGTCATAAAAGTCGACTAAACTCGTTTACCTAAATGTTAACTTTTAATTTATTCAGTACGTTTATTAGAACAAGATAAACCAGAAATCCATACAAAGAGACAAAAAGCTTCTATTTACCTTGAGATAATAGAAAAAAGTAATGTTTAATGAAATATTCTTAACTACAGATATTTGGCTATTTTTCTTGGAAAACTTACATAGATTAGCAAATAAGACGTTAGCTAAATAAAATTGTTTAGCTAAAGAGAAAGGGTTTGTTAATTATTTCATTTTTCTCACGATTTGATTATGTTAAGTTTTATCGTTCAACACATGTTAATTGGAAAGTTATTAATGTATAAACATGATAGAAAAGAATTACATCATTTATAAGAAAGGGGTAACTGTATGAAAAAATGGGCAACATTATTGGTCTTTATGATTTTCTTGGCAATCATTGTTAATTATTCATTACCCGAAACTAAAGAATTTTTTGTCGTTGAATCTGTCCCCATAACCCCTAATGATGAATTTTTTAACTCAGCTGTCGATTTTTTCGACATTGATCCCGATGAATACAGATTAACGGTTACAGGAGCCGTTGTTAACAACCTCTCTCTGACATTAGCTGAAATTAGGGCAATGCCTGTTACATCGGAAATTGTTAGGATGACTTGTGTAGATTATAAGCGTGGAGCCACACATATGACAGGAGTTGCCAATTTTACAGGAGTTCGACTATCATATATTTTAGATTTAGCAGAAGTTAAATTTGTGGAAGCAAAGGATATATCATTCCATACACCCAATCCCCGGGGATATTCAACTAGTTTAAACACAGAACAAGCTTTCTGGGAAGATGTCATTCTAGCCTATGAAATGAATGAGGAAACAATGCCAGTCGATCATGGTTTTCCTATAAAGTTGGTTTGTCCCCGTTTTTTTGGTTACAAATGGATCAAGTGGCTCGCTTCAATTATTGTAGAAACAAGTAATTATCGGGGAATGTGGGAAAGTTTAGGTTATAGTGATTCACCTTTTGTTGACGTAAATTTGCCTATTTATTATACAGTAACTGACACACATTACACAGTAACTGATACACCGACAAATGCTACCCAGAGTACCTGGGTGGCACCTACAGATCTTTACACAGATAGTGGACAAGAGGATTCCAAGAGTATCCCTTGGATGACTCTTGATGTATTAATACTGTCATTTACAGCATTTATAGCAAGTAAATACATCATGATCAAACACCAAAAGAGAAAAAAGGGATAATTGTAACTGAAAAACCTGTTAGGCTTCACTCATTGGTTTTCTATTGCCCTGCACGCAAGACCAGTAAAAGTAGATGGTGTCACCAATTGGATTGAATAAACGGGTCAAAATTGATCCAAAATATTCGATCGAGTGATTATTCCAACAACCTTCCCCTTATCGTTAAGAACTAGGACAGCAGGGATTCGTTCCAGTACCTGCTCAATAATATCTCTGGGGGTGGTTTCATGGAATGTAGGTAGAGGGGGAGCCATAATTTCCTTTACCGAAGCCCATCTAAGGGTAGGTCCTTTTTTCATAATTTTTCTTAGTAAATCATCCTCAATAAGTGTGCCAACACAATAACCTTGGCTATTAATAATAGGAACTTGGCTATAGCCCGCTTCTAACATCTTATGAGTAAGTTCTTCAGTAATTTGATTAGGTGTCCCGCAAAGTATGTTAGTAGTCATAATATCTTTTGCTGAAACTGCTTGTTCCCTCTCTCCTAGGACATCAAGAATTTTATTTATTACCGACAATTTAGGATCAGCATTACCTTTCTCGATCTGTGCAATATAGCCCTGTGTTATTCCAGCCTTTTCAGCTAAACTCGCCTGCGTTATTCCGCTATTTTTGCGTAATTGCTTTAATAGATTGCTGGTGATTCTTGGAATGGGCATAATAACAATCTCTTATTTTTGTAATATTTTCAATATTTTATTTATATATAATTATTACTGTAAATAATATTATTTCTGCAAAAAATCATCTAATTTATTAATTGTGTCTAAAAGCGTTTATTTACCTTTCGTTTCAGCACTAATATCGCTATACAGATTTTTGGTGCACAAAAACAATCGTTAAGCAACATTTCCTGTAAAAAGCAGGGGAACAATCATGAAAAACGTTACGAAAAGTGTTACTGAAATTAATAATAGGATAGATGACAATAGTGTAAAAGTAGTCACTGCAGCTGAAATGACACAAATCGTTGCAGAACTTGGACCAGATGAAGCAGCTGAAGAAGTGGATGTAGTAACCACAGGCACATTTGGAGCAATGTGTTCCTCGGGTGTGTGGTTGAACTTTGGTCATTCGGAACCACCACTAAAAATGACAAAAGTATGGTTAAATGATGTTGAAGCATATACAGGTGTTGCAGCGGTAGATGCCTACATTGGGGCCACACAACCTTCAGTATCGCGTGGAATAGAGTATGGTGGGGCACATGTAATTGAAGATCTTTTACGTAAGAAGCACATTTATCTTAAAGCTGAATCTTATGGAACAGATTGCTATCCAAGAAAAGAATTACTAACAGAAGTATCATTAGATGAGTTAAATCAAGCGACTATGTGTAATCCTCGCAATGGGTATCAAAGATATGTTGTAGCTACTAACTCAACAAATAAGGATTTGTATACTTACTTGGGGAAGTTATTGGCTAATTTTGATAATGCTACATTCTCGGGCGCAGGAGAACTTTCACCTATAATGAATGATCCAAATTACCGGACAATTGGTATTGGAACGAAGATTGTCCTAGGTGGAGCACAAGGATACATAATTGGTAGTGGAACGCAACATAGTCCACAAACAGGCTTTGGAACCCTCATGGTTAAAGGAAATCTAAAAGACATGGATCCATATTTTGTTAAAGCCAGCACTTTTGAGAAATATGGGTGTTCGCTCTATGTAGGCATAGGTGTTCCAATACCTATTCTTAATACTGAAATGGCAAAGAGCACAGGAATAAGTGATAGAGACATAATTACTAATGTTCTTGATTATGGCATACCTTCTCGAAAAAGGCCTATATTAAGGAAAGTGAGCTACGAAGAACTTAAATCAGGAAAAATTGAAATTAATGGTCAAGAAGTTAGAACATCTCCAATTTCTAGTTTTTCTACCGCAAGAAAAATCGCAGAGATTTTAAAGGACCAAATTAAGCTAGGTAACTTCTATCTAACACAACCTGTCGAATTATTACCAACTAATGAGGGATTTAACCCTTTAGTATGTAAAAAGCTCGTTCAGTATTCATTTTCAAGCAGAATAAAATCGACATTTCCTGGAAAATCGGACATATACATTAATGAGGAACAATGCGTGAACTGTGGTCTCTGTTTATCCTATTGTCCTTCAGGAGTGTATTCTCGTGATGATGATTGGAACATCTTCATGGATCTTAGCAAGTGTGTCAAGTGTGGTCGATGTCAAGACATCTGCCCATTTAAAGCAATAAAACTTAGAGATCATGGTCGAGAGGCGTATGAAAAGGCATCATCTTAGAATTAAAGAGACTATAGCAACAATTATATCCGAAAAAGAATTTATTTCGATCGCTGATAGAGTAGTTAGACAGAGAAGGCAAGAAATAGAGGAATATATAGCAACTGATCCTCTTTTTCTTACGTCCTTAAAACCTTATGATGTAGCCTTTAATGCCCCAGAAATTGTAAAACGGATGGTTGAAGCAAGTCAGATAGTAAAAGTTGGTCCAATGGCTTCAATTGCAGGAGCTATCGCTTCAAGTGCAGTCGAAGCAATGATTGAAGCTGGGGCGAATTATGCAGTCTTTGACAATGGAGGTGATATTGCTATATTCATTGATAAACCATTAGTGGTAGGAATATATGCTGGGAGGACTAAAATTAAGGAGTTAGGGATGAAAGTCTTACCTAGAGATGAAATATTTGGATTGTGTACATCTTCTGCTACAGTTGGTCCTTCATTGAGCTTTGGAAAAGCGGATGCTGCCACAGTTTTATCAAACGATGTTATACTTGCTGATGCAGCAGCAACTGCCCTTGGAAATAATATTACACAGAAAAACGACAATTCAATAAAAAAATCCATGAAAAAGCTCATGGTGGATGGTATAGAGGGTATGATAGCTATTATAGAAGACAAGATTGGTATGTGTGGTAAACTCCCTCAGCTAGTTAAAGCTAATGTGGATTATGATTTAATCAGCAAAGGTTAAGGACTTGATGTTTTGAAAAGATTGAAAGCATGTGTTATGGGAGCTACAGGACTAGTAGGCCAACAATTCGTAAGGCTTCTTGAGAATCATCCTTATTTTGAGGTTGTAGCATTAACCGCCTCGAAAAAATCGGAGGGTAAGAAGTATTGCAAGGTCACTGATTGGTTCTTAAAAACGAAAGTTCCAAATTATATTGCCGATACAACGGTTACAGCGACTAGTTTAGAGACAATTCAAAAAAAAGATGTCGAAATAGTCTTCAGTGCATTACCTAGTCATATTTCAAATGAAATAGAGATATCTTTAGCTAAGGAGAACATATCTGTTTTTTCTAATGCAAATGCCCATAGAATGAAGTATAATGTACCCATTCTCATCCCTGAAGTGAATCCTGACCATTTAAACATGGTAAAATTCCAAAATTTCAATCATAAAGGCTTCATTGTGACTAACTCGAACTGTTCGACTTCAGGCCTTGTTATTGGGCTGAAACCGTTAATGAAGTATAGGATTAAAAATGTAATAATTACCACATATCAAGCTTTATCGGGAGCAGGGAAACAGGGAGTTGTTTCTATGGATATATTGAACAATATAATACCCTATATCAAGGACGAGGAAGAAAAAATAGAAAGAGAAACAAAGAAAATATTAGGTGAACGCAAGGGTGACAAAATAGAAGCTGCCGAATTTAATGTTAATGCAAGTTGCGCACGGGTACCAGTAAAGAATGGGCATTTGGAAAGCATCGTGATTGAGTTAGAAGAAGAAATAGATGTCAAAGAAGTTCTAAATGATTTTAAAAACTTTACAAATGAACCTCAAGCTTTAGAATTGCCTACTGCCCCTAAAAATCCAATAATTATAGTTACAGACCAAAATAGACCCCAACCAGCTAGAGATTTAAATATCTTAAATAATGAAGAAGAACAAGGCATGGTTGTTACAATAGGAAGGGTAAGAAAAAAAGAAAATTGTTTGAATTTCTTCCTCTTGGTTCATAATACCATTAGAGGAGCAGCAGGAGCATCTGTACTTAATGCTGAGTTTGCATATGCTAAGAATTTTCTAAACTAGATAAGAATTACTCTAATTAGGGAGAAAGAACAATGAAGGTTTTGAAGTTTGGCGGAAGCTGTTTAAAAGACTCGGAAGACTTTTTTAGAGTAGTAAAAATTGTTCGTTCTGAGAATAAGCCATTTATATTAGTAGTTTCTGCAATTTATGGTATAACAGACTTGTTAATTGACTGCCTAGTGTTTTCTATGAAGAACTTCAATAATATAACCAGTATCATAGAAAAAATCGAGAAAAAACACCATAAGATAGTTACAGAGTGTATAAATAGCGAAATTATAAAGCAAAGGACCTTGAGGGAATTAGGAAATAAGATTAAGGCAGTAGAAAGGGTTCTATTCAGGGTTGCTGCTATTAAAGAGATTAACAATTCTATTAAAGCATTAATTCTCAGCTATGGTGAGAGATTGTCCTCTATTACCCTGGCTAGTATACTGGAAAGCCACGGAATAGACTCTATAGCTATGGAATCTGATAAAATAGGTATAATTACCGATACTTCATTTGAAAATGCCACAGCGATTTTACCTGCTGTGAGAACAAATCTCCAAAGGGCTCTTAACCCTATTTTAAACAAAGGATGTGTTCCTATTGTAACAGGATATTTTGGTTGTACTGTAAGCGGAAAAATAACTACTTTTGGAAGGAATGGGTCAGACTATAGTGCAGCTGTAGTTGCTCATGGAATTGGTGCCAAATCTCTTGAAATTTGGAAGGATGTCGAAGGTTTCATGAGTGCAGATCCAAAGTTGATAGAAAATGTCCAAATGATAGATGTATTATCCTATTACGAAGCTGCTGAACTATCGTATTTTGGAGCACAAATACTTCATCCTAGAACTTTAGAGCCGCTGGTGGACGATGGAGTTGAGATACGAATAAGAAACATATATGAACCGACCAATAAGGCCACATTAATTCTGCCAAATGGTTATACGAAGAATAATGTGATAAAAGGAGTAACATACAATAAGAATATATCCGTACTCAAAATACGGGGGCCAGGTGTCGGGTATAAGCTAGGCATAATTGGAGATATTGGAAAAAAGCTAAGTGAGGTTGGTATAAACATTTACTCTGCTATAACAGCACAAACCTGTATTAATCTTCTTATAGACATTAAAGATGCTAAAAAAAGCTATGAAGTACTTCAAAAATGTAGTGGTGGGATAATAGAGAATATAGATATAGAAAAAGACAGAGCACTCGTAGGAGTTGTTGGAGAGGGACTTCTTAAAACTAAAGGATTAGCTGCTAGGATATTTACAGCTGTAGCAGAACAGGATGTGAATGTGGAGATGATCTCTGCAGGTGCATCAGATGTAGCCTATTATTTCATTGTTAATGAGAGAGATTTAGAAATAGCTATACATGCGATACATAATAATTTCTTTAACGAAGTTAAATGCAAAGAAATGTAAAAAAAAGGACCTAGTACAACCTAAGAAGTGATATATTAGATTTATATCCTTCTAGATGCGTAGGAGGTAGGTTATGCATCTCTCGTTGTGAATTTGATTCGACAAATCAGAATATTTGGACTAAAACTATGAAAACAGATGAAGTGAACTACCCCATCCTAAAGGACGGGGCTTCCTACGAGTCCGCTGAACCGCATCCAACTCGCGTTGGACAGGGAAACTTTCGTTTTACCGTTGGCTGTCTGTCGTAGAAAACCCTTCCATTGAGTGAAGAAGGATTCCTCGTTCACAGAGGGTTCGTGCAATAGGTTCTCAAACCGATCTTGGATGAGGTAAAATTTGGCGAGGATATTAATAGCCGAGGCACAATCGCGATCTGCTTGAAAACCACACTTCGCACATACAATACTGCGTTCTGCTAGGGTACGTTTTTCCATGGTTCCACAATTAGGACAGATTTGGGTCGTATAGGCTTCATCAATTAAGAGAACTCTTTTCCCTACACGCTGGGCTTTGTAGGCTACCAATTCGATGAAACGACCGATCGTCCCTGTATTTTGCAGGGAATAGTGGAGGGTTTTCGTGCTTTTCCTCCTGTTACGCTTCTTCTCCCCATTTTTGAGCTGAGCCATCTGTTTGACGGCAGGTTTGCCGAAGATGAGGGTATTTGCCTTGGTATTGGTCACTATCTTCTTACTCACCCAATGCTGAAAATCACGGAGTTGATGGGTAAGTTTCCGGATCATCCGATACAGTTTGCGGTTATATCGGTGCCATTTCCGACTGTATTTCTTACATCGATCCCGTTTCGCCTGAACTTCCGCGATTTTCGGACGCCAATACTTTTCGGGACGCCTGTTTTTGATTTGGAGAAATTTGCCCTGCGAGTTAATGGCAGAGACAATATTCTCGACCCCCGCGTCAACTGCTTGGTATAACCCGTTGTCGGAGTAGGTTTTAACCTCGACGCGACAATTGAATGTGACAAACCACTTTTGAGACCTATGGTCTTGGTAGAGTTCAACCTGCTTAATCTTCCCAGTGGGAAGGTAGGGCAGCTTAAAGGCGAGGGGGGTCTTCGAGGGATGCCTATGGGAGAGGGTTAAGACCCTGTGGTGCACTTTAAACCCACTCTGGTTATATTTCAGGGTGGTGAAATAT
>JAEOTF010000219.1 GCA_016840025.1 Candidatus Hodarchaeota archaeon | reverse complement strand
TTAGTTCTTCTTCCTCCTTTTTGACATCCTCCAGCTCTTCTTCAAGTGCTTTTCGATAATCCGCAAGAGTCTCCACTTGGCTTTCCTTCGCTTGTGGCCAATTCCATCTGAAATACCTACCTAGCCCCCTATTGTGGTGGTGTAAATGTCTAGGTCCAAAACCAAAGCAAGGACCAAAACCTCTACCAGTTCCTGGACCCATGCCTTGCGGACCTGTTTTATCTAATCTTGGCATATATTATTTTCACCCCCTTCCTGCATATCATATGAATATATATTCATGTTACTCTTGTGCCAAGTCCTTGTCAAGCTTAATCTAAAGCCTAATTTGTTAATACTTTCAGACTTGAGGATCGGGGAATTTTGAAGTTACTATCCTGCCCTTTTTATTCCTCTCCAATAACATCTAATAATACCTCGGTGGTAGCATTTTAATAGTAAATTGGAATGGAATATTTTATCTTATTGAAATATCGAGCCTAGCACTGACTGATCTTTTGAGGCTATATCTGGAGTTTCTTGCTGACTGTCCAAATAGATTGTTTTTCAGAATTGTTATTGAGACATAATAAGTATTTAAACAACTCCTTTTCTTTCGTTTCTTGAGCATAATAGGTTCGAACTTCGTCTACTAGTCCACCCCAACCGGACATAATTAAAAATGCATCATAATAACCCATAATTATGGGGAGTTTGAGGTTCGAGCAGAAACCAATCATAAGTAACATCTTATATATAAGTTACATATAGGGGAGGATGAGCCGTGTGAGCTGTATGAATTGCATCCATGAGTTCATCAAAACTGGGGGTTTTTCCCAAAGGAGTTAATCTGTAGTAAGCATTTACATTTTCATGCCCCTCACTATCTGTATATCTTCTTTCTTTTATTCTCTCTGCTTCAAATCCGGATATCGTTGCCATTGCCTTAAATTGTTCCTCTGAAGGTAGAAGTCTGTCAAAAAAGTTCATACCATCTGGGCTGTCAATTATTGACCCCAATTCTTTATGACTTATTCCGAGTTTTTGTGCAGCTTGTTCGAGGCGGTTTCTTTCTCGCTGGAAATAGTTCCCAGTGTTTTCCGGTAAATCTACAATCAATTTACCATCATCTTTAATAACTCTCCTGGATTCTCTAAGAAATGCAATTGCATCATCGGTAGTTGTGTTGTGAGTAAACGACCTTCCTAAACAATAAGCTACATCTACACTATCGCTTTTAAAAGGCATATTGTGCCAGTCAGCAACCATAATATCTCTTTCGGGATTTGCTTTCTTTGCAAGAGTAGAATGTTTTTGGACAAAATCAAATCCCATTGCATTGATCCCTTCTTCTCCCAAAGCTTTAACATGCCTTCCGGCAGGACCTTGTCCTATGTCTAGAACTCTCTTGTCATCCTCATCAATCTCTTGCATGAGAATATCTCTTTCAAAAGCAATCAGTTCTTCATTGGGTGCGTAGTTTTGAAAGTTAATTTCATCATATAGTCTTTTTAGATCATCAAAGACTTTCCCCCTCGTCAAATCAAGCGCTTTCTCAATTTTCTCAAGTTTTGGCCTAAAATCCTCACTTTCTTGAGCATGACTTTTAAGTAACTTTCTGGCTTCCTCAAAACCAATCCTGTTTGAAAAAATCCCAAAAGCTCTTATAATTGCTTCATCGTCTTCAGCAACTTCCATTGCATCTATCAACATCGGCTGGAGTTGGCTAGGAAATGACGCCCAGGCTGTATCAACCATCCATATTGCTGTTTCAACTTCATCATCTTCCTTTGGTGTTGTTAGTTTACCTACCACATCCTTTTTATACCGGCTATATAGTCCCAAAGACTCCTCACCGTTCCTATTATCTAAAACAATAATGTCTGATAAATACTCGCTTGAATGGAATCTCACCACTCTATTTGGATCATCTACAAAGGTATATAGTTTGTCCAATAATTCTGGTTTTACTCTTATATCCCTATCCACAGCAAATCTCCACAATACTCTTCTGGTTTCTTGCCCTATGTCGTGTGCTATCCACCTTGCAGGATATTCTTTATCTCCGTTTTCAGATAATTCTTCATGAAATCTGTCAATAATCACGTCAATATATCCAGCGGCTGGTGAGACATCATCAGAAAACGCTACCTTTCTAAGTGTCTCAAGATATTCCTCGGGGTCAAGTTTTCGTAGATTATTTTGTGAAATTTCCGGAGCTTTTTTTTGGATCTCGGTTACAACCTCGTTTGTTGCTGTCGTTCCTTCATTCTTGACTGGTTCCTCCATAGTTCCATATATTACTCTGATTTCCAAAGAAAGTGCAAAAACATGGATCTCATTGTGTTTGCAATGGGTTTGTGGGTTATCAAAATAGCTCCAAGTGGATACTTTGGATTGTATTGAATAAAGGCAACTTTATCATCATATATGATAATCTCATTTTCAAAAGGGTGTCCGACGGACTTTATAACGTGCGATATTCTTAACTCATCTCTGCTTTTTGCAATATAGTCACCAAGAGCTTCATCTTCCTTTTCGGTTGAAAGAACAACATAAGCTTGTACACCTTTCTTAATCCTCTGTTCAACATATTCTGTTGTCAGCCATTTATATAAATCTGGATCAACATCTGAGGGTTGAAGAAGTGAAAATAAATAGGTTTTTGCTTTAAGAGTATCCCTATAAACTTCCTTAATACCTTCAATTCCCTCGTAAAACGAAACAAACTTGTTCTTCAACACCTCAAAATCCTCTGGGTTGCTTTTGTCAAACTTTTGCATAACTTAATTAGAATATACTACACAACACCCTTCTAAAACAATAGTTATAGATTCATTGATGGAGACTTCGAAGCAATCTTGTGGTTATTAACAAGAAGTAAGTGTTTTATCACTTCTTTACTTCTACTATCTTGAGCGTAATAGGTTCGAACTTCGTCTACTATTACACCCCCGCCTCAATTAGCCTCACAATGATATACTTCAATTATGAAAAATGTTGTTGTTGGTATAATCTCTCGTAAAAGAAAAGACACAAATGAATTTCTTCTTATAAGTTCTAAAAGAGACTTCGGAAAACACACGGGCTTTTATTATCCACCAGGTGGACATTTAGAAAAAGGTGAAAATGAAAAAACTTCACTTATTAGAGAGGTGCAGGAGGAATTGGGTATCAAGATAACTCCAATTGAGAAAATTGCAGAAACACCAGGTGATGTAAAAGACCAGGCAACTCACTGGTGGAAATGTATCAACGGAAATAATCCCATTACTATTGATGAAAAGGAAATATCGGAAATTGGCTGGTTTACTAGAAATGAAATACTAAAACATCAAAAAGTATGGCCTGCAACTAAAAAGTTCTTTGAGCAATATATTTCAGACTGAAAGAAGTTCCTGACAAAGTTTACCAGTCCCCGAAAAACAAAAATTCTTTTAAACACTGAATGTTATAATCACGTCAATGCAAGAGATTCATCAACCAGAAAAAAATGTGCAACTAATGTTTCCGACTTTCAAGTTAGATAGAGAAAGTGAGATTTGCCGAGACCCATTTTCTTACCTTCGTGGCTTAACCGATACTGTTCAATCAAATCGTCAAGATGAAGATACCGCATGGCTGAAAGGTAAAGATTACTCCATCAGTGTCTCACCAGATGCCTTTTACGAAATTGGTGCACTTGAACCAGAACCTCCATTTGTGACAGTGGCTATTTGGCCAAAAAAATGGATGGGAAGTATGATGACTGAAAAATGCTACATTGATTCCGAAGGTACTATTAAACATCATATATCAGAAAAATCAGAATCAATGATAAATTCTCATTTACTCCCTGAACTGACCGAAATTAAATGGAAAAATATTAGACATGAACATGCAGCCAGAGTAGCATTATTCGTTGAGAGTCACACTCCTAATAATTATAGTTCCTGACAAAGTTCACTAGTTCCCGCTAAACAAAACTGAATTGCTTCTAGTAGTGGGGATAAGCCTCTTGAAGCTTCATAAACAAGGCTAAATGTGGTTCAAGATAATTACCGTTATCCGCCCATAGTATACAAGCTTCAGACCATTAATGATTTGTATAAAAAGGCTTATTTTTTCAGGAAATAAGATTATGAATGAGGTTGCAATCTAACAAAGCGATTGCGCGGAGCAATACCGCGACCAATGAGGGTTTGGTTTTCTGGTAGATAAACACCATCTTTTAACGTTGGGTCAAATTCATGTGCTGCTGAATATGACCTATACAATGCTTCTACCCACATATTTGATTGTGTTTCAAGATTCTTATCTTTTACATTTTCGGGTCCAACTCTTAATATTGCTCTATCAAGAAAAGAAAGAGTGTCGTTGTAAAAATCAACGTATCCTGGTGCCTCTTCATATGTAGGGATATTCTCTTGATAATGCTCACCTAAAGAAAAAGCTAAGAGGTCATATCTCGGAGGCTTGCTGATTTCCTTAATCGGAGAGAGAAGGGAACTTTTAGACTCTGAAACTAAATCAACAAATTGAGGTCGGGCGATTTCGTTAAAAACCTTTAGATTGTCCAGTTTATCAGATTCTAATGTTTCGCGTAGAAAATCTGCAACCTTGGGTTCCCATTCATTCATCTTTCTTAGTTTTTCTCCTGTTTGTAAATCGTAGTTTAATCTCCAGAAGCCATAAATTGCTAACCCTGTAGCACCCGCACCGACAATTTTTAAGAAGTCGCGTCTATTTGCAGGACCCCCTTCAGTTTCCAGGTTGTGCATAACCTGTAATATAGCATAATGTAAATTTTAAAGATATAGTTTGTGATGTTCTTAAAACATACATATTTTATTTACCTCAACCTAGGAATATAGTTGCTAATAATTTTTAGAGTATTATAATAATGCAATTGTGATTAATGAGAATGCAAAAGTGAGCGGTGTCTAATTGTCCCCATCACTTACCCTTAAATAAACACAAACTGCTTTCTATACTCAGGATATGCCTCTTGAAGTTTTATGAACAAGGCTAAATGTGGTTCAAAAGAAAAGTCGTTATCCACCCATTATTTTTGACAAATATATAGGCTTCTATTAAACTACATTTCAATAATAATTATTTCTAATAATCATATGGAGATATTAAGACCAGTAAAAAACATTGTGAACAACTGGAGGCGGCCCCCTCCAAGAGCAGTAAGGATAATCGACACTCTAGGTAAAAGAGGAAATAAGGATAATGATCCAGAACTACTTCTGATGCATTTTAATGCGGATGCTGCTTACTCTACAACAAAATATGGTTCTGATAATAAATACTCTAGGTGGAGCGAGTTTTGTGCAAGAACGTTCAATGAAAAATTAATTGTACCCACTGAAAAGAGAGTAAAAATAAAGACAATGATTGAAAATTCAAGAGCATGGGGGGTAAGAGAAGCGACTCATGAATTAGATAGATAATATGTTCTACACAGGTAAAAGTTGATTTAACAATCCACTTTCGCTATCTCCTGAAGTAACAAAGTGAGTTCTAACTTCATTCGGTAGACCACCCTCACTTCGTGACTGTTTTTTAGGTTTGATTTCATTTTTGACAAGCCTAGAAATAACGAATCCCTCAATCCCATGCCCTCAAAATAGCAGGTTAATTGTATGATTATTGTTTGTCATTAACGCAGTTAGTTCAGCACCTTGGAAACGAATTGTCTGGGTGTTTCAAGATCAAGACTTAAGTGTAACCTTTTTTCATTGTAAAAAGTAATGTATTTTGAGAGTTTTTCTTGGGCTGAACTTTCTTTT
>JAEOTF010000218.1 GCA_016840025.1 Candidatus Hodarchaeota archaeon | reverse complement strand
GAATAACTGATGGCACAGATAGTGATAATTGCGCAAATGATTTTCAAGAAGATGCTACACCTAGCCCTGGAATTTCCAATGCTACTGAAATCCCCGAATTAGACAATAATATTAAAATAGAGCATATTGCAGTATTATTGATTTTACTACCAGTTGGGGTATTGCAAATTCGGAAAAGAAAATGATTAGTGTTAGCTATTTGGCACTTTTTTCACTTTTTTTTTGTTAGGATACAAAATTCTCTATCCAGTTTTCTGCAACTTATAGTGCTCTACCGTACCTCAAAAAAGGGAAAAAAGAGAGGTAGACAGCCACGTTATCTTCCACAGGGCATTCGTTTTTTCTTTCGAGCAAGGGAGAGAATTCCGATTAAGGTTACGGTACACACGAGCAAAAAAACTGTCGGTTCAAATTCCACCACCGGTAGTGGCGCCGTATCCATTTCTACCAAATCCACCCAGAGAAGAAAATCCCCAGCAGTCCCAAAAGCCGCTATATATATGGCATCATTAATTACACCACATGCTAGAGACCCGTTTAGGGTGTACCAGACATTGGGTGTCGGATTCGCAATATTGTCAACCTCGGTGGGTCCTTCTAGATACAGTCCAACAGATCCCGTCTCACCTAAAAACTCGTTGACCATGAAGCGCGCCCGGGCATAATGAATAGACATTGAATAACTATAGAGTTGCCCCAGCACTGCCCAATCGCCGGGACTACCAAGCTGGGCCGACCCACCTATCGCATCAAAAGAAAGCGACGCATTATAGACCAGTGAATCGCCTTCTTCCAAATACCAATCATCTAAATTCCCATCAAAGCTCGGGTTTAGTACTAAATTGGCTCTCGGCGCGCGGTAGACGTGCGAGGCAAGGACAGGCTGTAGAAAGGCATCCATGGTGCATACTATTGCAAACACCGCTGTCAAACAGATTATGCGTCGAAAAATCTTATTCATTGTTCTTTCCTTCTTTATTAAAAAAGATACTAAAAAAGAGGTAAGTGGTGTTTATGAAGGTTCTTGTTGATATATCAATAGCAAAAGTGGAGTCACAGCCTAATAATTTAGAAAAAAGGAAAGATTTAGACACAGAGATGTAATGATAAAAAAAGAATTGTGGAGAAAAATCTTCTTATTTTTTAATGATAACGTCGTAGACAGCTAGTTAGCATCTCGATGGTCAATAACATACAAACGAGGAAAGAAGGTACTTCAGGGATCGTTGTGGGTTCTACATTAAACACTAACGGATTGGTTCCATTTTGATATTCTTGAAGGTTAGTAAAAGCATCACCATCAGGATTCTATTTAGTGCATTATACATGCCATAATTCCTTTTTGAGCATGGAGACGATTTTCAGCTTGGTCAAAGATAATCGAATTTGGACCATCTGCTACTTCATCAGTGACCTCATAATCTCTATCCATAGGCAGGCAATGCAGATAATATCCTCTTCCCTTCTTTGTGAGGTCCATTAATTCCTGTGTGCATATCCAGTGCTTGTTTTCAGCAAAAGCCTTATCCGATACCGCAGGATTTGGTTCACGTTCCCCTTCTATGCCGTGGGCACCAAGACAACCCCAAGCTTTTGGATATACAAAGTCTGCTCCTTCAAACGCTTCTTTCATGTCGTGGCAGATCTCAAACGTACCCCCATAAAGATCACAATATTTTTCTACTTTTTTATAGATATCAGGATGCAATTCCATTTCGGGAGGACAAGCTAGAGTAACATCCATGCCAAACATTGATGGCGCGATAACTCCTGTTTGTGGCACAGCCATAGGTTTTTGGGTTGAAGGGCTATATGCCCAACTCATCACATACTTTTTCCCTTGTAAATTGTTAAAAGAATGCCCACACTTCTCCACCATAGTCATGACATCTGCCATTCCCTGACATGGATGGTAAATATCATCTTCCATGTTGATTACAGGCGATTTTGACCAATAAGCGAAATTCTCTTGCAGTTTATGACCTTTGCCATACATCCAATCGCACTTATTTCCGTAGATCCTAATTGCTATAGCATCTCCCATTCGACTCAGAACTCTTGCTACATCGGAAACTCGTTCTGTAGTATAAGCGATTTCATCTTCTGGAAGTGCAGGTGTATAAATCGCTCCAGGTTGTAAAAAATGGGCATGTCCACCTAATTGAGTCATTCCAGCTTCGAAGGAATTACGAGTGCGTAAACTATCGTTATAAAAAATCATGAAAAGTGTACGTCCAGGTAATATATGTCTATGATCTTCGCGCGCGACAAATCGTTTTTTTAAATCCAATCCAACAGAAAGCATCGTCTCTATTTCTTCTCGGGTAAAATCTGCCATAGAAAGAAAATCTCTACCCGTTAGATCTTCAGTAACTACCATTTTTCATCATCTCTAAGAAATACTAACTTAATTTCCATTTTACGAGGCTAAATGAGATTAATAAGTAATACCCAAAAATATCTTCCTAGCTAATGAAAAAACGAAAATTGCAAATTAAATGGAAGAAGACATTTAAAAAAACTAGTAGTGATGATTAAATGGAAAAAAAAATTAGCAGAGAAGCATTAATCCAAGATATTAGAGAATTGACAAATATTATTGAAAATGCTCACCCTGATCCCTATTTGAAAGGAGGAGGAAGAATAGCTTACCATCGTAGGCTTCAAAAGCTTATCAGAGATGTTCCACTTGAAGGAATGACACAACGGGAATTTTTCTTCCATTTACAACCATTCATCGCCAAGATTGAAGATGGGCATACAACTATTAAAGAAGCTGGATCATCTGTGGATGATATTAACCCAGGTGGCATCCCATTAATCTTTGATGCGATTGAGGAAAAGCTCTATGTTAGAGCTGTGACAAATGAAAAGTATCGACCATTAATTGGTTGTATTCTAATCTCCATTGAAGGAGTTTCCTTTAAAGAAATTGTTAAACGCCAGAAAAACCGAATAGGATTTGAGAATGTCTATCAACTTCTAAGTACTTTAGGAAATAAGGGCTCATTGTATTATAGTGATTACTTAAAGCAATTAATTCCAGAATGGAGTACTTTTGAACAGATTACAGTAATTCTGAGACATACAAGTGGTACAGAAAAAGAATATTCATTTCCACCTGCAAAGAATGTACAAGCTCCCTTTATTGAACAAAAAACACGAATTGAATTACCACAAACTGATAATCCGTTCTTTTTCTATCATTTCATTGATCCTGAAAAGAAAATTGCGTTTTTACGAATTACGAACATGATAACCTATCGTGAAACTTACGAATATTGGGAAGCGACTGGAACAACAAACTTTAACGATCTCGCAAGAAGAGTTTTTAAAGATTTTAATGATGAAGAACCTCCAGAGGATTACAAAAAGGTTATTGAGGGGATTCCTACCGCAACTGAAACATTTCTTTCATTAGTTAAGGAAATGAAAAGAAAAAAAACCAAATTTTTAATTGTAGACCTACGAAAGAATAGTGGAGGAAATGATACAATGATTCAAATCCTTCTATATTTCTTAGTAGGATTTAGTAAAACGATTTCACTATTAATGAGCAAGACAGAAATTAGGAAATATTCTGAATTTTTAAATAAAACCAGTGAGAAAGGAGTTGGCTTAAAAGAGGTTTTTTATGGAAAACTCGTCCCAATGACAATTAACGATTATGATTTTAGCTATGATCCAAGTTTTTGCCCTGGAGAACTGAAACAAGCAGTAAAAGATCATATGGTCAGTATATTTGAAAAAATGGCTTCTTTTAATAAAGAATTCAAATCAGGGGAATATGAAGGATATTATTTACCGGAAAAAATAGTGGTGTTATGTTCAGGAGTGACGTTTAGTTCAGGATTCGATTTAATGACCGATTTATACCGATTAGGAGCAGTAATTGTGGGAATACCATCAGGGCAAGCAGGAAATAGTTGTGGAGATATTAGACTATATGAGTTAGCCAACTCAAAGCTAAAGGGGACAATTTCAACAAAATACTTTATTGCCTTTCCAGATGATCAAGAGAAAGGCCATCTCCTAAAACCACATCATCCCTTAACATATGAGAAATTTGTTTCATACAACGTTGATAAAAATTCAATTCTCCTTTATGCACTGGATTTAATTAAAGAACAAATATAAAATAGTTTTTTACACGTCAAGAATCAAATCAAATCTTAATCTTCATCATCTTTAGAAAATTCATTTCTTCATAATTCAACTCAGACAGATCAGGTGGAGAAAAAAGCTTGGACTCTGATATTTGCTTTTGCCGTAATTGTGGTAAACAATTAATGCGAATAGATCCGTATTGTGATAATTGTGGACAACAGAATATCCTCTATGTAGGTGCTGAGACCATCGAGGCGCCAATCCCTACATATAAACAACGCTTGAGCCAAAAATACAAAGAATTTCGTAGTAGAATAGAAGAGAAATGGGGCAACGCACGTAAAAACATAACAGAGAGGATTGATAAGCTACTAGTACAACTTGAAACGGAAGAAACTTCTCCGCGGGGTTTTCGTTCCTTATCTCCAAACGGAAAACAGAGAGTTATTCATGCTTTAGAAAATGCACGAACTACCCTTGGATCTTCAGAGAATGAAGAAGAAATTGCCTCTGTTCAAGAATATCTCGATACATTACCAGAACGACTTCAAGAAGAAAACTGCATTGTTTGTATGCGTCCGTTAAAGTATTCTACTGAAAATATCGTCCTTTGTCCTCACTGTGAACGAGGAGGTCATAGAAGTCATCTCATGACTTGGTTAGAGCGATCTACTATCTGCCCTCTTTGCAGAAGCTCTATAGATAAAAATGATTTGAAAGAGTTTAAATTACATGAAATTGATTAGAAGAACGCTCAACAAAAAAGAAAAAGATTAATTCCCGAAATTTCTTTCAATGGAGAAGTTAGGATGGCAGATGAAATCCCCACTATCCCTGCTCGATTAGATGGTCTTGAATGGAAAGTAATTTGTCCCCGTTGTAGTGAAATTGTCGTACCTACTCCGTTTGATCAGCTCTATTTGTGTGTTAAATGTAATCAGCTTTATGCAGTTGAATTCCCTGACCCCGATATTCTCTCATTTGAAACTCTGGTATACTATGAAATAATGAAAGATTTAACAAAAGATCCTTCTGATATCCATGAGGAAGAGAGAAAAAAGCAAATCCTTGAACTTCTCATTCGATTAGGAGCTCGCATTAAGAAGGTAAACTGAGAGAGCTAATTTCAGATCCTTGAAACTCCTGTGTTGCTAGTCCTCGTTTAAGCTCATTTTATTACGCTATTACCGATTTCTAACTCGGTAGAAGACTTTGTTCCTGCGGACAGTATCTTTAGACTGATAAGAAGGATCACAAGATTAAGCCCAATCCAAATGATAGAGGTAAGACTATCAGCTAGATCGAAGACATCTGAAATGTAATCAAAACCAACAGGAATCAGAATAGCAACTATCGTTACAGCGCTCAAAATAATTGCACCTTTAGCACTTAGAATGTTTTTTAGTCCTAAATTCAAATCGGAAAGAAATACCGAGACAGAATGTCGTTCTTTATAGAGAAGGATAAAGAATGCAGCCAATAAACCTAGGATAAAGAGCCCTAAATAACCTAAAATCATTGTTTCCGTTTCTTCACTGTAATTTCCCTCGGTAAGTAGCATAGTGATTCCTGCAAATCCATTATTGATGGCATGGATAAGAATTGGAACTCCTAAATTTCTAGTATAACGGTATGTAGTAGCTAGAGTTATTCCAATAGCAAATGTTCCAAAAAAGTGAAATATTGCATAATTGAATGTACCTGCCGTGATGTCTGCTTCACTATGGACTGAAGCGAAAATTAGAGAAGAAAGTACGACAGTACCAAAAGGAGAAAAACCCCGGTCATCCAAAAGACGCATTAGAAGCCCTCTATAGATAATTTCTTCGGAAATTGGGGCTACAATTACTAATACAATTAGAAATAAAATAAGAGAAGTCATATCTCCCTCAAGATACCTGTCGTAGGGTGTTTCTTGTTCAGTACCCCAACCCAATGCTTCCCAAATTGTATTAACTATTGTCTGAAGAAATAATGAGATAAAAAAGGTGGCGCCAAATGCGAGTAGGTAGCCCTTGAGAGCTGTACCAATATTGGGCAACAAAACGTCATCCTTTATACCGATATCAGACGGTTTGTAATTTAATTTTTTTAATAAATACATAAAGATGAAAAGTAGGGCTATAGTATCAATCATAATGTTAAATAATAAATTTACTATGTTTTTTGTTGTTTCAGACCATTCTGTTGTATTACCGGTTCCAGTAGCTTCTAAAATGAGCTCAATGATGAAATAAGCGATCAAGAATCCTCCAAAATTCATAAATGCTTCAATTGTAATCCAAGCAATAGCCGGAATTAGTAGATATGCTAAATCTGATCTTCTTAGCTTTTTAGGAACAAAATCCTTTTCTAAGCTTGATATTCGTTTTATCGGTCTTTGATGATAGTAATCGGGATGAGGGGAATATGGACTATATCCTGTTTGGTAGTCAACCATATCCTTAGGAGGTACACTAATCTGATTTGTTGGTGCCCCACAAAATGGGCAAAATTTATCTGTGGGCGAAACCTGCTGCTTACAGCTATTACAATAGATAATAGATGGTTCAGTCGATACCGCGGATATTTCTTCTTGAGCTGTCCCACAAAATGGGCAGAATTTCATGTTTTCTGCAATCTGCTCGTTACAATTAATACAACGAAGCACAATCATACCTCAATTAATGCAGATTCTTAATGCTCTTTTGATTTTTTACATTGATCTAATATAAGAAAATACTCAAAATTTTCTTTAAAGATGATTTATAAAGGTAAGATCTGTTTAATAACACAAAAAACTAAAAAAATAAGAATAAATTGGAAAAAAAGAAGAAGTGATGAATAGATCAACTTCTACATTTATCTAATCGAAATCATCACCCATATCGCCGGGTCCGCCGCCTGGAGGCATAGGTGGTCCGCCATCGCCCTTAGATGCAATGACATCGTCAATACGTAGGATCATTTGAGCCGCTTCAGACGCCGCTGTGATAGCTTGGGTTTTAACGACTAGGGGTTCAAGAACATCTAGCTCTTTGACATCTCGGACTTTTCCACCTATAGGGTCAACCCCTACGGTTTTTTGTCCTTTTTCATACGCGGTACGTAGAGATACCATGATATCTATAGGATCTAATCCTGCATTTTCTGCTAGTGTTCTAGGAATGATTTCAAGAGCCTCAGCAAAGGCGTAGACCGCTAATTGTTCTCGTCCAGCAAGCGTATCGCCGAAATTAGTAAGTTCACGGCTCAGAGCCACTTCAGGAGCTCCACCACCGACAACTATCTTGTTATTGTTGACTACATTTCGAACAACACAGAGTGCGTCATGAAGTGAGCGTTCTACTTCATCAACCACAAGTTCAGTTCCACCTCTGACTAGGATAGTGACTGATTTGGCGGCAGGGCACTCTTCAATGAAAATCATATCGTCATCACCAATTTTTCGCTCTTCCACAACTCCTGCCTTCCCAAGATCCGCAGAAGTCAAGTCATCAAGATTAGAAGCGATCTTTGCTCCTGTGGCTTTAGCTAGTTTTTCCATGTCCGATTTCTTAACTCGCCGAACAGTCAATACACCTTCTTTCGCAAGGAAGTGCTGGGCCATATCTTCAATGCCTTTCTGTGTGATAAGAACATTGGTCCCTGTTTCTAGAACCTTGTCTACTTTCTCACTTAAAATGCTCTGTTCACGATCTAAGAATTGTTGCATCTGACTGGGATCAGTAATTGATAGTTCAGCACTGAATTCTCCTTTTTGAACTTCAATAGGGGCAGATACAAGAGCTATCTTTGCTTGTTCTACTTTTTTAGGCATTCCAGGATGGACTACTTCTTTATCCAATACTATTCCGTTAATCAACTGTGTGTCTGTTAGGGAGAGACCTTCCTTTTTCTCAACTTTAATATCATCGATATCAACTTGATTTCCTTCAGCTACAGCCCGTATTGCTTTAACAATAATGTCTGATAGATAGTCACTGGAAGATGCTACGATTTTAGAGCCCATTGCGGTTTTTGAGATCTTCTTTAGAGTTTCATCATCGTCTTCTTTGACTGTTATCGCAATATTGTTGAGTACTTCAATAGCTTTTTCTGTTGCTCTACGATAGCCTTCTACTATTATTGTGGGATGGATGTCATCATCTAATAGTTCTTCAGCTTTTTTGAGCAATTCACTCGCTAGAATTACTACAGTTGTTGTACCATCGCCAACTTCATTATCTTGGGTCTTACTGAGTTCGATAACAAATTTGGCTACAGGATGTTGTACATCGATTTCCTTTAGGATGGTAGCACCATCGTTGGAGATAACTACATCTCCAAAATTGTCAACAAGCATTTTATCTGCTCCACGAGGTCCGAGAGCAGAACGGACTGTTTCACCAATAGCGCGAGCGGCAGCAATGTTAGATCGTTGGGCATCACGACCGCGACTACGCTCTGTTCCTTCTCTAAGAATTAAAATAGGGGTACCTGTAAGTTGTGTCATTTTCTTACCTCCGTTACATCATACCTGGCATACCACCCATACCTGGAGGCATACCACCCATACCTGGAGGCATACCGCCCATACCTGGAGGCATACCACCTTCGCCACCTTTCAATTCTTTCGATTGAATCACATCATCAATACGGAGAATTAACTCAGTAGCTTCACTTGCAGATCTTATAGCCTGTCTAACTACACGAAGTGGTTCTAATATCCCACCATTGAATAAATCGCCGGTCTTTCCTTCAATAACTTCGATACCTGTCCATTTGCTTCCTTTAGCATGAGCTTCCCTGAGTTGAACAAGGATATCAATCCCATCTAATCCTGCGTTCTCTGCAAGAGTTTTTGGAATAATTTCTAAAGCTTCAGCAAAAGCTTTCACTGCAAGTTGTTCTCTACCTTCGATGGATTCGGAAAATTCACGTAATGAGCGTGCTATTTCAACTTGTGGGGCACCTCCTCCTGCGACAGCAAATCCATCTTCAGCTACGTTACGTACAATACATAGGGCATCATGAAGTGCTCTTTCAACCTCATCGGTGACGTATTTGCTTGCTCCACGAATAACCACCGAAACAGCCTTTGGTAAAGCACAATCTTCAATATAAAGTAATTTTTCATCACCAATTTTTCGCTCTTCAACTAGCCCTGCAGCACCTAGATCATCAGCAGAGAGGGCCTCTATGCTCGTGATAATCTTACCTTGAGTAGCTTTTGACAGTTTCTCCATGTCTGATTTTTTAACCCGACGCGCTGCGAGAATACCTTCCTTTGCAAGAAAATGTTGTGCCATATCATCTATACCTTTTTGGCAGAGAACTACATTTGCTCCAGTGGCAATGACCTTTTGGACCATTTCCCGAAGCATTCGTTCCTCTTCTTCAAGGAATGCGGTCATCATGGTAGCATCTGAAATACGGATTTTGCTGTCAAATTCGGTTTTCTTGATTTCAAGTGCTGCATTCAGGAGAGCGATTTTAGCTCCTTGAATTTTTTTAGGCATCCGCGCATGGACGACTTCTTTATCAACAACTACACCAGCGATAAACTCTGTATCATCTAATGATTTACCTTGTTTCTGTTGAACTGAGATCAAATCAATATCCGCTTTAGTTCCATCATATACGTGTTTAACGGCCTTAACTGCAATATCACTGAGCAGATCCTTTGCAGAACCTACAGCTTTTGAGTTTAGTGCTGTTTGAGCAATATATTTCAGTTTCTCTTCATCCGAGATACTTAGTTTCTCAGCCATCTTATCTAAAAGCTCTGTAGCCTTATTTGTAGCCATTTTATAGCCATTAACTATGATTGTTGGATGTACTTTCTGATCAAGGAGAATTTCAGCTCTACGCAGTAATTCTCCTGCAATGACCACTGATGTTGTGGTACCGTCACCAACTTCATCATCTTGTGTTTTAGCTACTTGTACCATCATTTTAGCGGCTGGATGCTGAACATCAATTTCATCTAATATAGTCGCACCATCATTAGTGATTACTACATCACCTAAGGTGTCGACTAACATTTTGTCCATTCCTCGGGGTCCGAGTGTAGAACGAACTGCATCAGCAATAGCTCTTGCTGCCATGATGTTGGATCTCTGAGCATCACGACCTCGACTTCGTTCTGTACCTTCTCTTAAGATAAATACCGGTTGGCCTGACATTTGCGCCATATAAATTAACCTCGCTATTATTGTATCGCGATTAATAAAATTTCAACTACCTTCCACTGTAAATATGCGAAGAACACTCCACACTGGCTTGGTAGATGCCTTAAAGAAGGCGTAAATACTTTCACTTATATATGTATTTGCATAAACCATATTTTATGGGTCTATTAAAGATATTTAAATACTCCCTTCAAAAATTGGTTTTCATAACCTTAAAAGGATTTTTATAGCGACAATATTTTTTAATATCCTTCTAAGCTTTAATTTTTCGTTTAAAAGCTGTATAAACGTATTCGATGCAAACGAAATTGAGAAATAAAAACTCATCGCTCTAAAGTGTTATGTTAGCAAGCTGTTTATAACTGACTAAACTTAGCAAATTTACGTGGAAAAAAATGCCATTATGTCCAACATGTGGTGGATATTGTATTACTCTTCCTTGTCCCGTCTGTGAACAACAATCAGAGAAGCCAGATTCCTTTTTAACTGAACAGCTCAAAACTCCAACGACTATTGAAGAAAATATACTTTCAGATACAGTAAAACATGAAGATAGGATAGTTTTTCCAGAATCTTCCGAAATACCTTTAATACAGTACGACGTCACTCTCCACCTGAGTGGAGATACTATAACTGCAAAAGATAGCACAACTAACGAAGTACTCAAGATTCGTAAAGCCCCAAAAAATTTGATTGTTGAAAAAATAGACCAACGTAATTATTATAGTCTTTCCTTGCACGGGAAAAATCAAGATATTTATGAACTTCACGTAAGAGCATTAGAACTTGATGATAGTATTTCTACCGAAGCTGGGTATATTTTTTCTATTCAATATGAGCCTGAATTGTCTCTAGGTGCTTTTTTCGGGTATTATGCTTGGGGCCTATTCTATTTAGAGGATAATAAGATTAAAATCATATTCTCGAGAGAAGTCGATGAATTAATCACAGGCATTTTTACTAAATATAATGGACAGCTTTTGGTTATTTTAGGATTCTCTGATGGAACTACTGAAGCTATAGAACTACATACAGAATCGGATATAGTAGGTCTTACGGAAAAAGGACAACTATGGAAGACCGAAGATATATCTGGAATTACTGGAATTGCACTTATCGACGATAATCTTATTTCCTGTCATAAGAATGGGCATGTAAGAATTAGAGAACTAAAAAAAGGTAGATTGTTAAGAGATGTTCCAATTTCAAATGAAGGGATTCGATCTTTTGTAAGTAGCGAAAAATTTTGGCATGTTGGGACTAACAATGGAAATGCGATTGCTTTGAATCCTCTAACATGGCGGGTAGTATGGCAAACTAACCTTTCTAATAGAGCTATCATGGGGGTTGATCTACTCTCAAACCAGCTATGTTTTGTTGATAACGATGTTGGTATCTATTGGGTATCCCCAGATACTGGGAAGATTCAAAAATCAATAAAAAGCAGGAAAGGCGTTGCTTCGAAGCCAGTTCAATTAAAAAAATGGCTCATTGTTGCTGGAGCCGCAGTTATGATGGTCTTTGAAGGCGAAAATTGCTTTGAAACCTATGCTATAGGAGACAATCTTATAAGAGCATTATGCCCTCACTCTAACGGTGTATTAGCTGGTAACGACTCGGGGCAGTTATCTCTTTGGTCCCATCCCGGCTTGAAAATTATTAAGGTCTAAAGAAGGTTACATGTTCCATATTCGAAATGCGAGTTACATTCTATAAACCATTCTGCGTTCTTCATCAAATTCGATGATGCCACGGTCTTTTAGGTCAACTAAATGCCGTTTTACAAGTACAGGCACAAGATCTAATTGTTCACTAAGAGAATGTAGATCTATTTTATCATCTGATGCTTCCAAAATAGTTACAAGAACCCTTCCTTTTTCAGTTTCCTTTAGAAAATCACTTATTAGGGGAGGAAGAGTAACTTGTGTTTTACTAGATTTTAAAAGAGTATTTAGTCTGGTTTGTTCTTCTAAACTCTTTTTTTGATCTTCTTGAGTTATATCTAATTTTTTCAGTAGCTGTGAGTTCTCATTTTGGAGTTTTTCAAGTTTTTGAGTTATTTCATTTAACTCAACCGATAATCGTTCTTCTAGTTCTTTTTTTTCTTGAATTTGTTGTTGTAAGTTGTCCTTGGTTCCAGAAAGTTCATTTACAATATTCTTAAGGTGAGATTCATCGGATTTAGACTGTTCTGACATTTGTTGAAGTGAAGTTATTTCTCCTTTTGTTTTATCTAACTCTTGTTCCTTTTGTTTTCCGATCTCTCTCTCTTGATCCAATTCAGCCTGTAATGTTATGGAATTAACTTTTGAATTCTCAAGCTCTTCTTCCAATTGTGAAATTCGTTCAGTAAAGCTTGTAATATCGCCTATTTTCTCCTTAGTTACTTGAAGTTCTTTTTCCAACGTTTCTATCTGTTTTCGTAATTTCTCATTCCGTTGATCACTCAATTCAATATTTCTTTCTAAAATCTTGGTTTGTTGGTCTCGTTTTTCTAATTCTTTTTGTGTTATCTTCAATTCGGTGAAAGAGCGTTCACCTGTTTGTCGACATAATGATAGCTCTTCTCGAAGACTTTCAAGTTCATCTTCAAGCTCTTGAACAGATTTGATTCCACTCATTTGACTCATCGAATGAAATATCAAGATAGCTTGATATACTATATCTTTTGATGTTTAGTTATTTTATATAAGATTGACAGGTAAATACTTTGAGAAGATGAAGAGTGGGACCAATAAATGGTAAAATCGCAAATACTAGAGCTAGATGAACTCAAGAAAGAACTAGAAGAACAGTTAGATCTCAAAAAGATTCAAATCTTGCCTGTTTGGAAGGGGTTTTTAATTTCTTGTAAAATTCATAAAAAAACACCTTCTGTACTTTGGATTCCAAACAAAAAAATACATGGCATCGTTAATCGAGAAGAATTAATTAATAAGGTTATAGAATTGAGCGGTCTTACTATTTCTGCTCTTATTCCTTATGCATCAGAAGTGAGACTCTTATTATTGCAAGCTATGCCTAATCCTCCTCAAAATGGTCAAATTTATGTTTCTAATCTCCATTCTATAACAATAAGCCATTATTCTATTACACCCGATCATAAAATCCCAGTGTTAGGTAATATCAAGAAAACCACAAAATCTTTCCTTAAATTTGGTCAAAAAAGTGTTGAAGGAATTATCTCAAAAGCAGATTCTGTAATTCACAAAAATAGTGCTGATCTATCACAAAAAGAAGTACATAGTAAGGAATCTAGTACTCAAGCTGATTTACCAATAATCAAGATGATGTCGATAAAATTTCATTCAATTTTAGATGAAAAACGACACAGAAAATTAGCTGTAGAAGCAAAAGATGAAAACACCTCTAAAATTAAACGTCTATTTGCAAAAATAGAAACAACCATCTCTGGTCCTGAAACAAACCAATTTCTTTGTTCCAACATAGAAGTTTTAGAGGAATTTGGAAAGAAACTTCAAAAACAAAAATTTGACGTAACTTGGAATCTCAAAAAAGAAGAAGAATAAAAAAATCCCTAATTCCCCTATGGGCTTTTCAGAAAACTTTATCCAATATTTCATCCACAATTGAAGCAATTTCAAGTCGATTATCGTTCACATTGATTGTATTTGTTGTAATGATAAACTCTGGATTAACGCTAAACATCCGTTCTACAGCTTCGGGTTTCTGAAGTGCGTGAACATAAGCAAAACCTACTCCCTGAGCACCACTGTCTATCAGTATTCTTGCTGCATTAATCATAGTACTCCCTGAAGAAACAATATCATCAACGATTATTATATGTTGCTCTTTCACATCTACAGTTGAAGGAAGAGATTGAATTATTTCACCTGTGTCTCTATCACGTTTTTTTGTGAATATAAACGTTTTAGATGCTCCAATTTCTCTAGCTAATTCCTTAGCATATTCACTGGCTCCTTCATCAGGGGCTGCAACAATATAATCTGAAAAAGTTCCTTTCTGAGTTAGATATCGTCCTAAACTCTTTATTCCGCTCACTATCTCTACTCGGACTCTTGGAAAGAACGCTTTAATGTCTATTTTGCGATCAAAATGGGGGGTAACTACAATCACTCGATCAACGTTACAATTTTCTATCGTTTTAGATACAAACATGCTGCTTATAGGTTCACCAAGACGAAATCTATCATCCTGCCGTGCATATGCGTAGTAAGACATGATAACAGTCAAAGAAGCTGGGTTTAAGCTTTGGATATTATCTAGAGTCAGAAAAAAACGCATGCAGTAATCATTCACCCTTTCTCCCCCTTGTGGTTGCGAGACCATAACCACATCTTTGCCCTTAATCTCTTCGTACGAGGTAAGTAATAGCCGGGGACATAGTTCTCCATCGGGATATACTCGTGTCTCAACAGGTATAAAATGAAAATTTGGCTTAACTTTTGAAATTGCCGCAGCTAGTGGGTCTTCTCCCACTAAAACTTTCCTACTCTGATTCAAATTATCAAACCTGCTGGGTATGATTAGTTTTTGGTTCAATTATTAGCTTAATATTTAACATGGACTCATATCTACATATTTTTTATCGTTTGAGCTTTGATATATCACGTAAGTTTAAAATAATACATGATAATTAGTAGATAAATAATAACACCGAAGAATTCTTGATTGTAAATCAAAGGATAAATAAGGAGTGATTGTGATGTCAGAAGCGGTGTTTCGAAGAGATAAGTTCGGAATCAATCAAAAACATCTTGCAATGGGAGAAAGGTATTTTATTAGAGATGTAGACACAAATGAGGATTTACTGTGGGTTGAACGTGATCGAATTGGTCGTTATACTCATATGCATCTCTATTCCGATAAATCCAAGAGTCATAAAGTTATCCACTTGGAAGATCAGGCTACTTTCGACATGTTTGGCAAGTGGAGGGTTATCGATGTTGAGAAGAATCAACCAATAGCTACTTTAAAGCGAAAATTCCTCGTGTCGGCGTTTTGGCGAGAGCGTTGGGATATTACTAGTCCTGATGGTCAACCAATGGGAAAAATCCAAGCTAGAGGATCATTTTTCAAGATATGGCTCAGAAAAATGGGTCCATTAAAAGGCTGGATGCGTCTTCAATTTGAGGTTCTACTCTTTAAAGATGGACAAGAGGTCAAAGTTATGGAGTATAACCGAAAATTCTCTCTCAGAGATAATTATGTCATTGATTGCACCTTTGATACGCAGGGGTTACTAGATCGGAGACTGGCTGTCGCGTTAGGCTTAATTTGCGACTCTGCTGAACAGAGATAAAGTTGAGACATATTATTTCTTCCCTATCTTCTTTTTTCCATAACAGATGACTTCCAGTATATTTTGCTATCAGAATAGTTAATAATAATCTTATATTTCACATATGTTTGTCAGTTTCTGAAAATTTGTACAAAGAAGATTTTTTTGATGATCTGTGTTATTTCTTTTTAGGTGCTTGGACGTGCCTAAAGTTGATAGTGGTTCCATTTTTCAACTCATCCAGCATCTTGACTGTTCACAATGCCGCAACCCTGCTTGAAAGGCTATGACTGGACGAATTTTTAGTGATGAACAAACTTGCAGAGATTATCCTACCCTCACACTGCAACCAAAGGAAATTGAAGATAAACTTTCTAGTTGCTCTAAAATCAGTAATTTTTTTTCTTTTTCTTTTTCTTTTTCACACAAATAAAGACAACCCTTAAATATGCCCAAATGCTAATTAGATTACTAATAACTCAATTGAGAGAAGGAGTATAAAATGATACAACAGAATAAAAGTCTGAGTTTAATCATTCTAATATTATTAGGATGTATATTAATAACTCTCGTACCATTTTCTATTGTAGAAAAAGGAGTAACTAAACGAATATGTCCTGAAAAACCACATGCCCTTTCTGAATTCAATAACGCGATTCAATCAGCGGCTCAACAAACTAAAACGAATATTTTAGTCATCAGTGAAGGAGCTGATCCCATAGACGTGGGAGCATATAAAACTACTTGGATTTTTGAGCAACTAGAGAATGCAACTTATGGTTATACATTTTCTTTCTATCATAAACAAATCCCAACCAACTTCAGTTCATATGATGCAATTATCTTCAAAGATTACCACGGTGATTCGTGGTTAGAGAGTGTAGATGCTGCGACTCTTACTGCATTCGTCTCATACTTTACTACACATGGAGGATTAGTTACCGCAGATTGGACTAGCCCAAGTGATCCCCCACATACGGCACTAAATTCAATAGCTATGAATTTTGGAATTCAATTTGAAGATGTAATGGTCGTTGACCCAACGTCTTATCATAATGATGAGCACGCAATACTAACCAATAATTTGGTTCGTCATTCTGTAACTGACAATGTAGATGAACTTCATCTGTGGTCAGCGTGTTCACTTAATACTTCTGGAAATGCTCAACTCTTGGCATGGGGTAGCCCAGATTCCTATGGAGACACCAATGATAATATGACAAAAGATCCCAATGAATCAAGTCCCGCTAAATATCTGGCAGCAAGTGAATTAGAGAACAGGGCACGTCTTGTTGCAATTTCCGGTTGGCCCTGGGGTGATTCACTTTTAAATATCATACCTACAGAGCT
>JAEOTF010000217.1 GCA_016840025.1 Candidatus Hodarchaeota archaeon | reverse complement strand
TCAAAGGTCTAATGTTATAAAACCGGTTATAACCGAGATGCTCCATAGCTCTAAGAATTTTAAAAGTAGTGTTTTTCAAATGATTTGCTGCGGTCTTCAAATTCCAAAGAAAATCTTCTCGGGATTCAGTGGATCCAAAAATAAGTCTTAAGGTTTCATTATTCCTATAACCAACCTGTTGGTTGACAAAGACGCCACCTGTTTTAAGAACTCGATATACTTCTTTAGCCTCATAACATTCATGTCTATTGATTACGAGATCAAAAAAATTATCTTCAAACGGAAGAGGAGCATTTTCCTGCTCACCGTCTTCAATTTCTACAACAGTAACCCCAAGAGGTTCTAATGTTTTTTTAGCAATCGGAATATTAGGTTTATATGCTTCAGTAGCATAAGTGTTTCTGGGCAGTGGTTTGAGAGACGATAAAAACTCACCACCACCAGTCCCCATATCTAATAAAAAAGTAGAGTCTATAAGGTATTTTCTTACAGCGCAGACATAACTCCAAGGTAGAGGATCCTCGGGGTTGCCCCCATAAATGTTAATATACGAGAAATCCCAACCAGAAAATGGAACTTTTATTGCTTCTCTTATAAGCTGTTTAAAATTCTCCTTATCGTATTTAGTTCTATTCAAAAGAGCTACCATCTCCAAGGTCATCGAGGCATTTAGACGACTAAAAAAATATGTTTTATCTCTCTTTTTTCATCCCTATTATCTTCTCAGTATTTTTATCCTAATGATCAAGTTATTTCGGTTCCTTTAATCCCAAATCTATTAATTCCCCATAGACAATCGCAGCAATCACATTTGTTATTAAGGCATTTTTTGGAAATTCTGTTCTTTTTTCTAGTTCTTGCTCCACAAATTGCTCTACGACAAATCTCGTTTTTCCCGATTCCATATATTTTTCTTTTACAAAGTCTCTGAAGAAATATGAGAATTCTAAATTCTCTTTTAACACCTTTAAGACATTTTCTTTTCCCTTGACTGCACCAAAATGGCAATAGCCAACATTGCTTGGTTCCAATTCAATGATTTTATTCAAACTTTCAACATAAGTCTTGAAATTATAGCCTGGTGGCATACCAGTTCCTAGAGTAACCAGTCTTTGAGAATGAAAAAGAGATCCTGCTGCTTCAGCAAGGAACATAAATTCGGGTCTACCTTCTTCGAATAAGGTTGGGCACACTTGATCAGGTGTATGTCCAGGAGAAGAGACGAGCATAAATTCTTTTGAGTCCTCTAAGCCTGAGATCTTAAGAGGTTCATTAGGGACAGTGATTTCATAGGCGTTATCTGGAAGTGCCTTCATTTCCCCTACTAAATCTCCAAAGGTTCGTTTAGCCCGCATCATATGGGTAGTAGGATCTTGTAATTGTTTTTGAGTTGCTTCGGTAGTTAAAACCTTGACGTTGGGATTATGATCTTTGATTGTTTCCCAAAGTTGCCATACTCCGCCTGAATGGTCAAAATGCGCGTGTGATGGGATTAAGAATTCAATTTTCTTTAAAGAAAGCTCCTGCTGTTGCATAAACTTGATTATAGCAGGAATCTCATTAGAAGTTCCAGTATCCATTATAATAATTGACTTCAATGTCTTAAAAATGAATGCAGAACAAGTCATAGGAAAACCATATTGGTAGAGATCAACCAAATAGATATTCTCAGTTATTTTGCCTGGAGTTTTTATGATTGAGCTTGAATCATCCAAAACTATTTCTTCCTTTCACATTGGATATATAAGATGTTATTTTCTCCTAGAGTTCAATACAGGACTTATGTCTAAAGAAGTCCATTAATTTTTTGTGAAAAATATTCTTGAGTTTAATCTCTAACTCAGAGAAAAAGAAGAATATTAATTCTACCTTAGAAATAATCTAATATTTAATCTCTAACTCAAAGAAAAAGAAGACTTAGAATTCCACTTTAAAACTATTCAAACTTTTTTTACCAAAATCTTGATCAAAGAAGCCTATTAACTATAATTTTAAAATAAGACCCAAATCAATGGAAATGTTTATAAATAAGCAATTTTCAAATATATTTAGCTATTTTATACCCTGTTATCACTACTCCAAACTCTAACGAGGGGTCTACTAGTGGGCTTCATATTAGATAGGCTAGTGGACAGTAGGTAGGAAAATAGCACTCTAACATGAATTAGAAAAGACAATAATGAATTAACGGATGTGCTGTGATTTGACACGTAAAGAAGAAGTGATGACGAAAAAATATTACCTTGGGATCCTTGAAGGTTCCTCGTATGATGTAGGCTATACCATTGCCAAAAACATTGAGAAATTTCCCAATAAGAATTCTTTTATAGCAAAAAATACTGTCAACTTCAAAAAACTCGGTTTTAACAATTTCGATGATTTTAAGGACTCTTTAGAACAGACTTTACCTGGAATAAATGACGAAATTCAAGGTTTTTGTGACGGCCTTAATCTAAATCCTAAAAAGGTTCAGTTTTTTCAAATGGCTTTTGTAATGCCTAAAAAATGTTCACAATTAACTGTTTTACCTGCTATCGCATCGAATAAGCACATTATGGTAGCTTATTCTAATGAATGGTCCTACCTTGATCCTATGGAAGATTTTTCCTTCATAAAATGCAAAGTTGACCAGAAATATAGGCATTTTTCTTACATGTCGTATGGTTTTGGAAGAGGCAATGGTTTTAATGAGAAAGGACTGGGAATTTTCATTAATAGTGGAGGTGCGTGGTCATATCCTTTAACCCAACGAGGTTTTGGTTTTTCAATATTCGTGCGTGCTATCCTAGAACGTTGTGCTAACGTCGATCAAGCTCTCGATCTAATTCAAGAACTTACTGTAGCCGAACCGTATGTATTTTCGATTGTAGATCAGCAAGGGAATGCTATCCATGTTGAATGGCTCGATGGTAAACATTCAATAACACAAGTAGATGAAAATTCAGAGCTTCAATATTTGCATGCTACAAACCATTACTACAATTCGGATATGGTACAATACAATTCGTATAATGAGGATGTTGTCAATGCTGAACCCTTTCTGGAAAACTCGAAAACCCGTTCTAGATTATTGAAAGCACTCGTAAGGAAGCATCAACCAAAAATCACCAAGAATCAACTTAAAAAGCTTTTAAGTGGAGTATATCCTAACGGACTCAGTGCGCATTTTTATAGGGAAGGCTTCGGGACGATGTACTCGCTAATTGTTGATTTAACAGAGCATTCACTGGATATTTGCTTTGGACCGCCAAAATACAATGAATGGTATCGGTTAAAACCCCTTGAAGAAGAAAAGGAACAATATTTCGAAGCAATCTTCCCAAAAACGTAAGAAAAAGTAAATGGGAGAAATAGCGGTATCAATATCTGGTTTTTATTGTCCTTATGAAAGGAAATTAGGGGTGGAAGGGAGAAAGAGGGGAAGAATGTAAGCAGAAGTGTTTTGCCTAGTTTCTTACGTCGCTTGGTTATTTTTGCTTTTTTCGTATCACGACACTTGTTACGAGGGAACTTACTACGAGAAACACCACTACTGGGAGTGGCAGCGTAACCTCGGGCATCGCTGTATCAAACAAGACCAATTCATCAAAGTCCACAAAATAGCCAATGTCTACTGATCTTCTAGTGTTTTCACCCCATATTGTGATGGTCGCATTATTAACCCCTGCAGGCACTACCCGTGCTTCTGTTCCACTATGACTATCATTTTCGGGATAGGCAAGGATCCAGGTATTTATTGGTTCCGCATAGATGTCAATCAAACGTTCTGTTGAATTAAACGCATTTCCGTTGTACCAATTGATGTCCACATATAAAAAATCTGCTGAATGGTCACCTCGCATATAAATCGAGCCATTCAGAAGTTCACCAGGGTTTACAGTGCCAAGAACCGTGGTTAGCTTATCATCACCATTAAGAACATCTAGCTGGGCATAATAATCCCCGCTTGTGCCTAGACGCATCAGGCTGGGGCTCGATCCAGAATTCTGCCAATATGTTAATGTATTAGCATCGTCCCAGTATTCAAAATCCCCGTCTTGCAAATATCCTGACGGGAACGCCATGACTGGAGACACCCTAAAACATAGTATTAATATCAATAGAGATAATAATTTACTCTTCATTGTTGACTACCTCTTCAATATTCAAAATAGATGTTTGTACCAAATACTCATTTGTAATATAGTATATAGAGTATCAGTATTGCTGATAAATGCAGACGAAAATGGTCAAATTATGATCTAATTTGTACTGTTTGCTTTCTATTGCCGACTTTTTCGTCAGATATCATTCAGTTCTTATTTCATTTACCATTCTGCTAGTATTTGAAGGAATGATAGTAAGGACGATAGTTTTTAGGGATTTTAAACCTTTGATCGTTCTCAAATAGGTTTTTCAATTCAAAGAATACCTGAGGATCTCTAGAATTGGTAAGTTAAAAGATTTAGGCGTCAGAAACTGGACGGATTTGGTATGAAAGTCATTCAATAAAGTTAATTAAATATCTAAGTGAAATATTTTTTTATGTGTGATGTTTGCGTAAATTGTGCAATATGCAAAATTTTATAAACTATTAAGAATAGTCATTGCTAAATGAAGGATAGTTTGTAACAATGCTGGAACAACTATGGAAATTTTATATTAAAAGCAGGTTAAAGAAATTTAGGCTGTGGAATCTTATAAAGGAATAAGCCAGAATCATAAAAGAAACTCATAAATTTTATTCATTTTTCTCTGTGTATTTATTCCACTTTCCAACTGATAATGCCTCCGTGCTTCAGGTATAGATTGAATCATCTATGTGTATAACCGCATCTGATATTCTGGGGCTGCCGTATCACCTACATGGGTGAGGAACGCGTTACCCACCGGAGATCCACCGTATGCAAATTACACCCTGGCTTGGCAAAAAACAGCGATCGGGTGGCGAGTCGAGTTGACTCAATCTCATTAAATTGCTTTTATTCGTCAGTCTATAAGGTGTTTTTGATGTTCATATCTGTATCCTTTTTTGACATGATGGGCTTTTAAATGCCCCTATTGACATTTTTTAAGTAGTCTAAGGTACGCTCTGCAAAAAATAAACATTTTAAGAAGAAATAATAGTTAATTTAAAATGGGCTTTTTAAAGTCTATATAAAGTAGGTTTATAAAGTTGGTATAAATTATTTGATTTCCTTAATTTTCCTTAATTTTCGATCTTGTCAGATCTCTGCCACTCTTTCTTTTAACTGTTGTAAAATTTTCCTTAAAATTCCAAAAAAGCGCAATATTTAAAAGGAAATCAATTATTACAATTAATAAACATTATAACGATGGGTTTAGAATTAGTAACATCTCATACGGTACTTAATACTACATCATGAGATGCAAGTAGGCTAAGTAATGTTGGGAGTATCTCTATAGGAGCTTACATCCTAGATAATGACATTGTTAGTCTATATAAGACTGAAATGGTTCTTGATGGAAAATAGGACACAATTTCTCGATCCATCTGTGGAAAATCATAAGAAGGACAAAATAATGACTGAAAAGATAATGGATGAACGGGTAGTTTCAAAGGAGCCCGTTTTTGAATCTTGTTGGATATCCTATTTGGGAGCAGTGTCGGGTGTTCTGAAATCAATGGGCAAAGACTACTCTATTGTTGACGTAGGAGGTTACACAGGCTATGCATTTTGGACTAATACAAATAGAGAGTATACATGTCCATCTGCACCCACTGCCTATGGTAAAGATATAGGAAAGGAAATTCACCAAAACGGAATGAAGAGTTTCGGAGTTCGTTCACATTGGGTTGTCTATGAAGAAGGTGGTCTTCCAATAGGGGACATGTTACCTATATACGATCAATTGGCTCTGGATTTGTTCGGTAAAATCAAAGAAGAAATAATACGCGATAATCCTGTCATTCTTTGGGGCATTCCTGTCCCTGAATGGGGGATTGTGAAAGGATATCGAGATCAATCATATCAAGTAAGCACATTTCGACATTTGAATAATATCCCTGATGATCCAATAAAATATAACGAACTGCAAGCTCGAGGTATGATAGCAGCTCAAACACTCATTGCCATAGAAGAGGAAGTTGCTGAGCATGAAATAGATAAAAAAGCAATTGAAAGAGCTATATTCATAGCTGAAGGTCCTCTACCAAAATGGATGGCTGAAACGTATGTTGCTGGTCCTAGGGCATTTGGGGTCTGGGCAGAAGTTCTTGAAAAAGGTTCAGAGAATCCTTATATGGGAAATAGTTATGTTGGAGGCTGCACACATGAAGCAAAATTAATTGCTGCGCAATTCCTTGAAAATTTGGCCGAAAAGTATGAAAACAAACCCCAAGCCAAATTTCTGTCACTAGCTTCACAGGCATACCGAAAAGTTGAGTCTCTGTTGAAAGAGTTTACTGAACTATTTCCATTCGCATTAGAGGGGGAGATGTCAAAGGATTCATGCCTAAAAGGAGCTCAGATACTACGATCAGCAGAAAAACCCGAATTAGAAGGAATCAAACATCTTAAAGCGGCTAACACAGAAAAGTGGGTGTAATTAACAGTGACAATTTCGATGGATTTGGAAATAATAACTCCTCGTACTGTTGCTAGTAACAGTGATTTAACTTATTCGAATATGGGTGGAATTGCTCTCCGAAACTATTCTATTGTGATTGATACGAGCATCTACGGCAAAACAGGGGCGCTCTTTCGTAAATATCTCGAAAAACACTTCAATCTCCCACTTAAATACTTGATTTACACCCATTATCACGGTGATCATGTGTTTGGGGGTCGTCCGTTCAAGGATCTCATCCCTATCAGTTCAGAAAAAACCCTGGAATATCTTCAGATAGACTATCATAAAGAGTGGAGAGAAGCTTTGGAGAACGAAGATCCTTTAGCTGAGGATGGATTAGACACCTGTTTACCTACGATCTGTTTTACGGATAAATTACTCATTAGAGATGAAGATCTATCGGTAGAAGTACACTATGCTGGCGGACATACCTCTGACTCAAGTTTTCTCTACTTCCCCCATGAGAAAGTCATTTTTGCTGGAGATTTAGTATTCGAACACTCATTTCCTTTTGGTGGTGATCCTACCTGTAACCCAGATGTATGGATTGCCCAACTAGAATGTCTTCAGCAAATGGATGCCGTAGAAATAATTATCCCAGGTCATGGTCCAGTATTACATTCACATAGTGACTTGGATAAACATGTATCTTTCTTAAAAGAAGTTAGACTGATAATCAAGGAAGCAATTGCTGAAAATAGAGATCCACAACTGACAGAGATCCCTGAACTCTTTCAACCTTCTTCCGAGGTACGCATACCTCCCACATTCGAAACTTGGCTTGAATTTTATCAAAAATCTGAGTGTTAAAATCTCTCAGAAACCCCAATTTTTTCTTTATAATGCGATTGGCAACCATCTCTTAGAGTTCTTAACTAATACTCATTTATAATAGTAAAATATGACCAAATATAACCAAATTATGATAGAATTTGCACCGTTTACTCTCTACTACCATCATGCAGTACTGTGCCTCAAATGGTAATTTCGGGTACCTCAAATGGTAACTAACGATCTCTTTAACGAATTTGAATATTTGGAAAAGGACTTCAAAATCTCCCTCAAATGCCTTATAACGATTTAAAAGAAAAAAGGCAAGAGCATTTAAGCTATAGTTGCTCTTTTAACTTAAAACCTATCTCTTCTTGGTTTACGCTTTCGATAACAGTCTCGGCAATAAACTGGTCGTTCGCCATCGGGTTTAAAGGGAACTTCTGTTTCTACTCCACAATCAGAGCATACTACTTGATGCATCTCTCGAGGTCTCCCATAGTCTCGACGATCTCTATATCCCATAATATTTTCATTCCTTATTTTTTAGTTTTACAGTGACGCAAGCACCAACATTAGTTATCACTTTAGTGAACAGGTGAAGAATCTAAAATTAGATGCTCAACCGTTGTAAACTAAATTCCGCATATTCAATTATCTTCTTTTAAATCGATAGTACGTACACCCAAGACTTACCTTAACAGAAAAAATGGAAGTAACTGTAAGATATCATTCGGGAGAGGAGATTTCGATTAGTTTGATTTTAAAATTCAGAGTTTTACCTGCCAATGGGTGATTCAAGTCGATAGTGACGTTTTCCTCAGTCACAGCAATGATCCAAGCAGGCATTACTTCTCCACTCTCTAATTGCATCCCTAATTGCATACCAGGCGCTAATTCTTCTTCGGGAATAGCATCTCTAGGAATTTTTTTGCGCATTGCTTCCCTTGGATTACCATATGCATCTTCCGGTTGGAGTCGGATTTCTTTCTCTTCTCCCAATTGCATTCCAACTACTGCATCATTAAAACCTTCGATTAATTGACCTGATCCAACAACAAATTCCATTGGCTCACCATACTCTTTTAAGCTATCAAAAATAGTTCCATCATCAAAAGTTCCTGTATATTCAACTTTTACTGTATCTCCATTCTTTACAGCCATTTTTTCAACTCTTGTAATTTACAATACTGCATGCCCTTTCTTGTATATGAATTGATAGTATTATTCAAAGGAAAGATAAAAAGAAAAAAATTTCTTTAATTTTTAATTCTACCAAACTTGTCGGTTGTATTCTTGATAAGTATATTATTTTAAGTGATAATTTTTTCCTTTTTTAGAAATAAAGCCTGAAAAATTGAAAAATAATGCTTCTGGATCTTTTTTATGCTTCTTCTTGGAATTTCTTTGAATATAGGCATGTAAGAATAAAATTAAATTACTTAAAATCTTAAAGAACTCAAACAAATTTATAAATTGAGGAGATATCTAACTATTACTCAGTTATAGGAAAAGAGAATTTGAAAAATAAACAAGTTAAATTGAGCGGAAAAGAGCAGGCAAAGATCAATAAAAGAAAAAAATTCTATAATAAATTTGAACGACTTTGTAGCAATTTTCTTGAGCAGGACCGAACGGAAGAAATTATCCTTTTAGCTTTAAACAAACAAATAACATTTCCAGTCTATGATGATCTCTCCATTTTATTCCAAGACAAGTTTACAGAAATTGATGAAGAGTTTAATGTAGAGGATGCTACTTTTCTTTCACTCCCATTTCTAGATGATGGAAGATTCTTATTTAAGGCAGCAAAATCAAAATTACTGAAAATAATTCGTCAAGAAACTAAAAAAGAAAGTGATGGAAGTTTAAGAAAGGGGTATGGGAAACAAGAAGATTCAGATGACTACAATTATCAAGCTGCTTATATTTGGGGGATTCAAATCTCAAATATGTCGAAGTTACTTGAACTATTAGCTAAGGAAAAGGAGAATCCTACGGAGTATATAGTTGAAGAAAAAACAGAAGAAAGATTGGGGCAACGTAAGAGATATAGACGTGCTTGGCGCCCAAGACGAAGAAGACGGTAATTGATATTCAATAGTACTACTTTAATTCTTTTCGAGCTTTGTATTTTCGAGCTTTATGAACTCTTTTAGTTAAGATTTTTCCCTTTTTCAAGGGGTCATAGGTTTTGATCCCTCTAAAATCGTAATTAGAATACAGAGAAATATTCCTCCATTTATTGGGTTTCAGAGTTTGATATTTCATCTGGAATTTAGTGGGTTTCAGGTTGAATGCATCAAATTTCTTTAAGAACTCTCTTTCAAATCTCCTTAACCAACTGATAACTAATTTTACTTTGAAATTATTATTCGCTAGTAAACAGATACTGTCAAATAGTTCATCTAAAGTAATTATGAAAAAAGGAGGATCAACAACTAATAATTCTACGTTTTCTTCAATTTGATAGGGGAATCTAATATCAAAGAAATAATATTTCGGTAAATAGTTAAAACGTCTGTCAATATCAAGAACGGGGACAGCTCGCTCGTCATAACGATAATAAGCATCTCCAAGAGTCGGTGTTGTCAAACAAGTGGGATCTGGTTCGTATCTGAACGCCTCTAATAATTTAAAAATAGTTTCTTTGGCAAAAAAATATTGTTCAAAGTCCCTATTCTCAGGTAAATGAAAATCGCGTCCTTGGACATATCTGGGCATAAGGATAGAAGAACGAAAAGTGTGAATTAAATATCCTCCTTTTGACCACTCCATTTCACCATTTTTTCAATCAACTACTGCCCATACTTGACATTTCGAGGGTTAATTCCTTGATTATATTGACGTCGTTTTTCTATATCTGTAATTGAACAATTTTCTGAAAATCAAGGATTGCACCTATCCAATAACTGATATGCAACAAGCGAATTGTGGTGAATTCATCCATTAGCCAGTTTCCTCCTCAATTTTCACCAGATACAATTTCTAAGTAAACTCGTTCGGCAGGTTTGCGCCAAAACGCTAATTTACCCAACCCCATAATGATTTTATAGCCAAGCCCTTGATATAAGGGTGACAGGGTATCAATAGCAATTTGTTCTTCCTCTTTGGAGAGAGTTCGAACGTTTACCTTAATTTTTGGTCCTTTTAACTTTCCTCTCATGGAACAAGGAGCAAGTTCGGCAGCACTATTACGTCGAATTCGTTTGACCTTATAAGATTTGATACGTGTACTTATATAGAGTTTATCGTCCTTACGCGCAAATTCGACAGGTGTAGGCACTCCTGTGCGATTTTTTCGATAGGTAGTGAGACTAATGACCCGGTGCCCTTGTAAGTAGTCAAAAAGGTGGGCAGTTTCATTAGCAGGCATATATTTCACCTCATCTACCTAAGATGCAGAACTCTGTAAATAGCTTTTACTATGTAGATAGTAGACGACCCAACCAAGAATAGCTCCAAAAACAAGATGACCAATGAGATCAAACAAGATTCTGGCTATAAAACCATCTAATGGATTAGGTTTTTGCCCACCGAGGATACCAAGAAGAACTACTGCACCGATCCACACAATGAATCCCCAGAGCGTACCTAAACCAACATTTTTAGGTTGGTCATCTAAATCCCACTCCATAACACGAGGGATCACAAATGCAAGACCAATTCCATAAAGAAGTCCTAACACAATATTACCAAACGTACTAAAGAGTAAAGTTCCGATAATGGCTTGTAGGTTATCATTTGATACCCCCATACCGTCTGCCATTTCTTGAGTAAAGACAAACAGATCAGGCGGGTCTAAAAAGAGCCCATCGCTGACCATAAAGGGTTTATGGAAAATTCCGCTAATAAAACCTGCAATAAGACTATAGACAATAATTCGTGGATTTTCTTTCAACAAAAATTACCTTCCAATCATAAAATATAAGATAAAATTTAGTCATAGTCTTATATTATCCCTTCTTTCATTAAGTTTCTTATTAAAAGTACCTGATTTTTTTTTATTTGTCATTTTTCGGTAAAATTTGTTCCTGATCTAGAGAAAGTAGTCGAGGCACATAGTTATGTCGAAAAGGGACACAAAAAGGGCAATAGTCATAATTATAAAGTGATATTGGTAGCTTAAATGAAATGGTGAAAAAAATGGAAGATGTAAAGATAAAACTTACAACCTTATGGATAGCACATTTTATGATATGGACGTTTGGAGATGTCCTGCGATTAATACACCCCGGGTATATAGAAGAACTCATTGATGAACCAGCAACGAATGAGCTGTTGTTGTTTGTAGCGGCACCATTAGGGGTGATTCAAACATTGATGATTTTACTGCCTGTAATGTGGGAGAATGGTAAAACAATTCGTTGGGCAAACGTGGCTGCGGGTATCCTATTTTTTGTGATTAATATCGGGCATGTGTTTGAACTTATTCTAAATCAATTGCCTAGTTGGGAATATTTGTTAGCAGTGGTATATCTTCTAATTAATACACTTGTTATTAAGACTGCCTGGCAATGGACTTCTGAAATTAAGCCTGAATAGCATCGAGAGTCATTTTCATCCATTATTTAATAAAGAACTAGATTTTACTTTTTTTACTTTTTTTTGCCTTCATCTTTTTGAAAAGGCTTAATTTATTTCTTAAAAACTAAACTAAATTAATGGACGACTAAAAATGACTGATGAATTACATGTGGTTTTAGGTGCGACAGGCACAACTGGTCGAGTAGTTATCACTGAATTGCTCAAAAGAAATAAGAAAATCCGAGGAGTCAATCGGACTGGCACTGCTAATTACCCGCCTGAGGTGGAAATGGTTGCAGTTGATGCGTTAAGTGATTTTTACGGTTTAAAACAGGCTATTAACGGTGGTACCGTTGTATATCATTGTATAGGCTTACCTTCCTACACTCATTGGTTAAAAAAATTTCCAATAATAATGAAAAACATTATTGAAGCCGCAATCGCTAATGGACCGCACACCAAAGTTGTTTATGCCGATAACTTGTATATGTACGGTAAAGAATCCGCCGAGAAGGGTCCATTGCGTGAAACTACACCTCTATTAGCAAAAGGAAAGAAAGGGAAGTTGCGTGCCTCTTTAGCAAAAATGTTGTTGGATGTCCACAAAGAAGGTCGTATAAAAGCTACTGTTGCTCGTGGATCTGATATGTATGGTCCTGCGGGAAAAAGTTCAATTTTGGATATGTTTGTCTTTCCGAAAGTTGTTCAAGGTAAAGGTGTTAGTATGTTTGCGGATATGAATAAAAAACATGCTTTTATCTATGTTGATGATTTTGGTAAAGGATTGGTTACTTTGGCTTTATCAGAGAAAGCTGATGGGGAAGTTTGGCATCTTCCACATGGTGATGCTTTAACTATGCACGATTTTATTACAAAAGCTTATGAAGCAACAGAACAATCCCTTAAAAAGATTAAGGCTTCTCCCCGCGCAATTATTAATATAGGTGGCTTGATTATTCCTCTACTTCGAGAAGTAAAAGAGGTTTCATATCAATTTTATCTTGACTGGGAAGTAGACGATAGTAAATTCGTTAAAACTTTTGGTTGGGCTGCTACCCCAATAGATGTTGGATTAAGAGAAACAATGAAATGGTACAAAGAAAATTTTAGCTGATTTTCTTAATGCATTGATAATTTTTCAAACCAACGTCATTTATTTGAAACCCATTGACAATTATTCAAAACTTTTACAACTAAAATAGTGAAAAAAGGAGATGATGAATTCTAGCTATTCGACAGTTACGCTTTTAGCGAGGTTCTTGGGCTTATCAGGATCCCACCCTAAATTCACTGACGTATAATAGGCTAACAATTGGAGGGGAACTGTATAGACGATTGGGATAAAGGGCAGAGGAATGTTTTTGTCAAAGCCAAAATAATAATCCGCTCTCTCACGCAGTTGATAATCTTCTTCTGAGCCTAAGATTATTGTCATCGCTCCTCGTGCTTTCATCTCCTCTATATTTCCTAACATTTTGGGGCGTGTATCATCGGGGGGTGCGATGAAAACAACAGGAAAATCTTTTTCAATAAGAGCTATAGGGCCATGTTTGCTTTCTCCTGCAGGATATGCCTCTGCATGGAGGTATGCTATTTCTTTGATTTTTAGAGCTCCTTCCATAGCTATAGGGAGATTTGCTCCCCGTGTTAAATAAAATATTGAATGATTGTCTTTTATGATATTTCCTAAGGCTTTCATTTCGATTTCGTGACGATCAATGACGTCTTGTACGGTGCTAGGAAGGTTTGACAGTGCCTGTATAAATTTCTCATATTCTTCAGAAGATAGATGACCAGAGAGTTTTCCTGTTTCTGCATATAATAAAAGAAGAGCAGTTATTTGGGCAGTGAAGGTTTTTGTGGCAGCTACACCGATCTCTGGTCCTGCTCGGGTATAAATCGTCTCATCAGACATACGAGCGATAGAGCTATCGATTACATTACAAATGGATATAAATTTGGCACCTAGCTTTTTAGCCTCTTTCATGGCACGTAGTGAGTCCAGTGTTTCACCAGATTGGCTTATGACTATAAATACCGTTTTTTCATTGACTAAAGGCATATATGTGGAAAATTCAGAGGCAACAATTGGAATAGGAAGCTTAGAAAGCGAGTTTAGTAAGTTGTACTGTGAGGTAAGACTTGCATAGTAAGAAGTACCACAAGCAAGTAAAAAGATTCTCTCAGCTGATCGCAAGAGTTCAGCAGCAGATTTTAGATTACGGGGCAGAGGAGTAAGTGTGTTTTTAATAGCGCGAGACTGTTCATGAATTTCTTTGAGCATAAAATGCGGATACCCGCTTTTTTGTGCCATTTGGGCACTCCAATTAACTGTTATAGGCTTAAAAGACACAGGAGTACCTTTGTACTCAATGGTAAGACCATCTGCTGTTAATATTGCGATCTCTTCGTCTTTTAGCACTACAACCTTTCGCGTAAATTCCAAAAACGCGGGAATATCAGACGCAGCAAAATTCATACCCGGCTTTAGACCGATTATAAGTGGCGAGTCTTTTTTAGCGAGAAAAATCTTACCTGGTTCATGAGTAGATATCATGGTGATTCCATAGGTTCCCTCAACACGTTCCAAAGCTAGTGCAAAAGCAGAGGCTAGTGGAATGTTTTTTTCCTCATAAATTGCTTCAATGAGGTGAGCAAGAACTTCTGTGTCAGTTTCAGACCTAAAAGTATGGCCTTGGGCTACAAGTTCATCTTTTATTTCTAAATAATTTTCGATAATTCCATTATGCACAAGTACGATACTACCACTGCAATCCGAATGCGGATGGGCATTATGCTGCACTGGCGGGCCATGTGTAGCCCAACGTGTATGACCGATGCCGATTTTAGTAAGAATAGACCCAAAATCTAAAGCTTTGCCTGCATCATCAATTTTACCCGCTACTTTTCTGATAGCGAATTTTCCCTTGGTGTCGGCAATAGCTATCCCGACGCTATCATAACCTCGATATTCTAAACGTTTTAACCCTCTTCTCAGAATCTTGGACAAGTCCATCTCAGTCTGTGAAATGCATGCTATAATACCGCACATAAATGTAACTCCAAAACAGTTGTTATCGATTCTGCACTTGGCTCTCTCTTGCACAAGACTAGTAGGCCGTGCAACGTCTACCAAATAAGATCAACTAAAACTAAAACTTAGATGGTTATTATTATTCAAGCAGGGATTTAAAAGTCTAAATGAAGATAAATAAGCAAATACAAACAATTTTTGTTTTAAAAACAGTTTTTAGTGATAATAAGCTAATATTTCATCTAAAGAATAGATTAACTAGCGCTTTTATATTAAACAAACCATATAAAATCATTCTTATATGTTTATAAAATGACTGCAATGAATGAAAATAATATTCAAAGGCTTCGTTTTATTCTTCAAGAGGAAAGATGGAAAATTATTCAATGTTTAGAGGAAGGACCGGCATATACAAAGCAAATTGCGAGTAAATTAGGATATAACTGGGCGAAAACATATTATCATATTCGTTTATTAAAAGAGAATGGATTAATTGAGGTTGTCGATGAAAAAACCATCAGTGGCGCAACCGCGAAATTATATGCTTTAAAACCTCAAAACTTCAAATTATCCATAGCAAATGGGTTTGGAAGACATATTAAGAGCTTTCCTCAACAATTGTTTTCTAAATTTAAGAAGGGAAACAGATTTGATGGGATTATAATCGTTGGAAGTCCTGAACCTCATGGACCATTCAATGCTCAGGCAAGGGACGGATGGATTGCTACAATCATGGGTTGGTACTTAGGACGTTTTTTTGAGCTACCCAAAATCCCTATTCTAACAGATGTAGAAGTCAGAAAGCGGAAAGAAGAGAAAAACAATCTAGTTCTAATTGGTGGACCAATTTCAAACTTAGTTACTCGTGACATCAATTCTTTTCTGCCTATTTTTTTTGAGAGTGACCCTTGGGGTCTTCGGGATCCAAATGGAGAAATTCACACAGATGTATCTGTCGGGTTAGTGTCAAGGGTTCCCAATCCAAATGATGAGTCTAAAGCTATACTTGTATTGGCAGGTATATCCCAAAAAGGAACCCATACAGCAATCCTTGCAGTCACAAAAGAACGTATTCCTCTTCCTCCAGATGATACTCCATTTGCAGCAATTGTAAGAGGGATTGATACAGAAGGAATTGGTGATATTGGAGACGTTGAAATTTTAGGTACAACTATCTAAGGGATAATATCAGTTTTATTCAAAGTCCGAAGGCGTTTAATCGCATTCCAGCTTTCGATAAGCTGTACAGCTTCGAGGGGGACTAGTTCTTTCCACTGAGAATCATTCTTGAGTAACATTTGGCGTATTTTAGTACCGGACAGAGTACTCCTCTCAATTAAGGGAACTTTGGCAGTTTTATAGCCTGCGTTATGAAAGAGAAGAGAAACAGTTGGGTTATTGGAATAAACAATATTAAACGGAGGACAATAACTTTCTACATGTGATACCCATACTGCATAGCGATGTATATCGCGGACAGGGATAATATAGAAACGTGTAAGGTCATACTGACTCTTTAATGCTTTTTTTATCATTAATAGACGTTCACCTGCAGTGAACGGATTGTCTAAGGAGTGACTTTTTTCCGCACTGCCAATTAAAATGATGATTTCATTAATCGTTTCTTTATCCTGAAAAATATGGTCTATTGCAGAGAGATGACCATTATGAAAAGGATTGAAACGTCCCACAAACAGTGCACGCACTTTTCAAAACCTCTGCTGAAGAGTTACAGATTCAACTAGAAAAATTCATTGATAAAATCGATCATTACTATAATAACAAATGAAAAAGGGTTGTCAACTGATCCCAAATTTTGGGTCAAACTTGGACATCGAGTACAAGCTCAAGGAAAAAGCGAGAACCGAGTAAAAAACGTGACAAAACAGAAGTAAGACGTCATCCCATCCCCGAAAAGCCAATATTGGCAGGGAAAGGTTAGAAACAAGTTTTTTCGGACGAGTCACTTTCAATCCTCTCTCCTCTGAAGCCTTAAAAAGGACGCAGCACTTTTTTTCTACAGGTGACGTTTTGTCGGCTCAACTCAATAAGGCTTTGGTAATCAATCGCGCCTACAAGTATGAATTGCGGCTCAATAACCACGAACGCAGTTTATTACGCCAGTGTGCGGGGTTACGCCGCTTTACCTGGAATTGGGCCTTAGCAGAACGACTTAAACGCTTTAACACACAAGAAGGCAACCAAAAGTTTACAACAGCAATAGCTCAACATCGTGACCTGAATAAATTGAAAAAAACCGACTTCAAGTGGATGTATAAGTATTCCAAGTGTATTCCCCAAGAAAGTCTGCGCGATTTGGAGCGAGGGATGCGGAATTTTCAACGCAACAAGACCCAGCGCCAGGCGGGACGCACCCGTCGCTATGTGGGCTTTCCGCGGTTCAAGAAGAAAGGACGGTGCCGGGATAGTTTTCGGTTGACCGGCACGATTCGCGTCTGCGTGACGACCAAGCGCATTCAACTGCCGCGGTTGGGCAAACTACGGCTCAAAGAACGCCCAAACTTAAAACCAAGCACACGGATATTGAGTGTCACCGTGAGTCGCACCGCTGACCGCTGGTACGTGGCGCTGACCGTGGAAGAGAAGTACCGACCGCGCGCCCCGTCGTCTCCGCAGGTAGTGGCCTTGGATAAAGGGCTCAAAGTCTTCGCCTATCTTTCCCTAGGCTTACCTCTTCCCAAACCCCGCTTCCTCTTGAAACAAGAGCGGAAACTCAAACGCTTAAGCCGAAAACTTACTCGCCGGCACCCGGGGTCCCG
>JAEOTF010000216.1 GCA_016840025.1 Candidatus Hodarchaeota archaeon | reverse complement strand
AGAAAAACAATTATTTTCTTATTGGATTTTCACATAAGATTTTATAAGACAATTCTACTAGGCTATTTTAGTAAAAAGTAGATTGAAGTAGAAATCCTTTATAAATTTTAACGAAAAAACCAATGTGTACACCGTGTTTTTGCATTTAAACGGACGAGAGAACGATTTTATGTCGCGTAAATTCCAAATAAAAAATAGGTATTCCCGTAAAAGTGCAGATAAGGCTAAAGATTTTACAATTGCAAAAATAATAATGTTAGGGGATGCTGCAGTTGGAAAAACCTCATTAGTGCAACGTTTTGTACATAAAGCTTTTAAAAGATCTTATAAAGCCACTTTAGGACTTGACTTAAGCTTTTATGATGTCGAAGTAGAGGAAAATAACATCGTTCGCCTTCAAATCTGGGATGTAGCAGGTCAGAGGGCATTTAAACGGATGAGAGAACGATTTTATGAAGGTACTGCTGGAGCGGTCTTGGTGTATGATATTACGCGACCACCGACATTCCAAAATCTTCCATTGTGGTTGAATGAACTTAATAACATTACTGGAAGTATCCCATTTGCGGTAGTAGGAAATAAATTAGATTTAGTTGAAATGATCTCAACTGAAGAAGCTGAGGAAATTAAATGGGCTGAAGAGAATAAGGCTGTAGCTTTTTTTCGAACTAGTGCGCTGTCAGGAAAAAATGTTGACGAGGTCTTTACTATCCTTGCAATCAAAACCCTGGAAATTTTAACACAACAAGCACAAGAATTACTTGTAAAAGATAAAGATAGATAATAGAACGCCAAACTACTCATACCAGAGCTGTCATGAATCTCCAGTTGGTTTGATTGTGGATTTTTCTACCATCAGTATTACAGTTTTTTCTTTTGATCGTGTCCGATGTATAACTCCTTTTGGTACAGTATATCCCTGTTTAGGCAATAATTCTATTGTCTCTCCCTTTAAATCAAGTAGTAATTTTCCCTCTATAACAAAAAAGAACTCATCCTCTTCTTGATGTGTATGCCAATGAAATTCCCCCTTTATAATCCCAATTCTGACAACACAGTCATTAACCTGACACAAGGTCTGATTAAACCATTGCTCTTTAGTTGACTTGATTAATTCTGGAAGATCTATTAATTTAGAATAACCGTACAAAATATCTGTATGTATATTGTACTTTTCTTTTGATCCCATCAATTTTACCTCATAATTAAGCCTGTACTAAGAAATACATTATAAGAATCTACATTTTATTTGATCTGGATACTAACTACCTTACGAAAGTTCTTTTTGTATAAAGAAGATGAAAAATTATGTTAAAAGCATTACAGCTAGTTTCTTGGTTAGACATTTCTATTTTGGAAAATTTAATCACTACTGATTGGGAACTCATTCAAGGAGTACAAAAAGAACCTACTGAGATACAGCAAAACCATACCGATGGATTTCAAGCAATTATCGGCTTTAATCCTAACAAGGAACATTTAAAACAATTAATACTTCCTAAAATTGTTCTCTCTCCCGCTACGGGTATCGAATGGGCGGATGTTGAATATTTTCAAGCAAACAACATTCAACTTGTTAATAATCATGCTAATGCCCTTTCTGTGGCTGAACATGCCTGGGCGCTAATTTTGGATCAGACTCGTCTAATATCTTATAATGATAGAAAAGTCCGTGATATAGGAGGAGTGTGGACGGATCCTAAAATCAGATTGTATCCTTCAATTGGTCTTGTGGATAAGAAATTGGGAGTTCTTGGGTTTGGAGCGATAGGGAAAGAGGTTGGACGCATCGGAAAAGCATTTGGAATGATTATTTGGGCGTATAAACGAACAGCTCCATCTCAAGAAGATCAAATACTAGCTGATCGATTCTTTTTACCTAATCAATTAGAGGAATTATTGTCAGAGAGCGATGTACTTGTAGTAGCTCTTCCAAAAACATCTGAAACAATCGATTTATTAAATGTAAAGAGATTAAACTTACTTAAATCGAATACAATACTATGTAATATTTCTCGATCCGAAATAATCAATGAAAAAGCGTTATACGAACTTTTAAAGGCACAATCAATCCATGGAGCGGGATTGGATCCGATGTACCTTTATCCATACCATCAAAAAGAAATTGAGGATCCTAAAATCGCTAATTTTCCCTTTCATGAACTTGAAAATGTTACAATATCTCCTCACAGAGCATGGACTTCAGACCATGCAATGTATGAAGTTACTAAAGAGATAGCATATAATTTGGATTTAATCGCTGAGAAAACATATGAAAAATTGAGTATTGTTAATTTCAGTCGGGAGTATTGATCAAACTTTTGTTCTATAAATTTTATATGGAATTATGTGAAATTATGTCCATTCCATTCTTTTAAGTCCTTTATCTCGTAAAAAATAAGATAATTCTCCAAGATGGAGAGAATTATGGCGTAGTAGATAGACAAACTTTTCAAAAATGGAATTGAACCATTGAAATCCATCTTTTTCATGTAAATCAGCTTCTTTGAGGGATTGGAGTACTGAACCTACTTTTTTCTCCATTTCTCCTAAATATGTCAATAGTACTTCTTTTGATGGATCGTCTTTGCCTTCAGATGTTGGTCCTTTAAATTCATCAGGACTATTTCCACAATAAAAATCAGTAGTGGAAATGATATGTAGAACCATATCTGAAAACACCCATTTACTTGTACCTTCATTCCAGTTATCATCAGATACATTGTTAATTGCTTGACGAAGCATTTTCCAGCTGCCTGCGAATTGATTTATTAGAGAATTTGTTGTGGTAGTCATAATTACATCACTTCATACATACTCGTGGTTTTTCCATGTTTTTATCATCGATTTCTTCTATTATTTTGTAAATTGATTTGATAAGTTCTTCTTTGTATTTAAATCCATTTTTGCGATAGGTTTTTTCCAGAATTCTGTTTGTTTTACTTCCATATTGAGTTGCTTTATTCTTACGAGCACAAAACTTCTCGGGAACTCCTATATAATTCGCTGTTTTCCGCCAAATGTATTTTTTAATATTATTCTTGACCTTGAATTCAGTAGGTATACTTAATGCATATTTTGCTAACCGCATATTCAAAAACGGCATAATTATCGTCAGATCAAAATAAGAAGCTAATTTGTTATCTCGATAGATGTCACGTTGATTTATAGTGTAAGTTTTATGATAACAGAGCTCTTGAATTGACCACCATTGATTCCAATGTTTAAAGCCCGCGAAAAGTTCTTCTGTACCTACTGAAGTAAGGACGACTTTGTGATTATCATTAGCTATCGCACGCATTCCGAAAAAATAAGGAATAGCCACCGCTATTGTTACAGCAACTGGTACGGCATTAGTAGTGTGTTTAAATGCTCTGGTTTGGATAATCCTCTCAATTTCTGGTAAAAATTGTTCTGTAATTTTATGATTAATTATTACTGAAGTGAATGGATATTCTAATTCCTGAGCTACTTTTTGGGCAGCTTCAATATCAGGAGAATCTTCCCTTCCTACACAATAAGCATGAAAGTCAATATTATTCTTTTTCAAGATATAGCATAGGATTGTGGAGTCAACTCCACCTGAAAACAATACAGCAACACGATCAATATTTCTTATACTTTCTAAAACAACCTTCTCAACTAGAGAACCTAAATATCTGATAATTTGTTCTTCATCTTTTTTTACTAAGCTTGGATATTCTATTGCGGGTTTTGGAATTTTTGATAATTTTCCTGTATGTAAATCTATTGAAAGGTAATATTTTGGATTCAATAATTGTAAATTGGCTATATCAAACCCTAATTGTTTAATCTTCATTATATCCAAATGAGTGATAACAAGTAGTATGTCATTTTTCTCATTATAGAAGACTGGAATTAGTCCAAATCGATCAGTAAAAAGGGATATTTTGTGTAAGTCTGACTGATGTTTGATAATAATAAAACATCCATCTGGATCAACTATATTCTCTATATTAGAACTGATTTTGAATAAGTGATTATGGTTAAAATTATCAGAAAATAAGAATTAATCTTCCTTTTGAACCATATCTTTTGAAAAAACGAAATAACCTTCTGTAATCTGGATTTTAGACGTCTTTGGTATCGTAACTTGTGCTGTTAATGGGGAATTTGTTAATAAGAAAATCAGTGAAACCTCTCAATGGATTATCAAATTATTAACCATAGTACCAACTTACTAATCTAAATTTAACTATTTTTACATATCTAACTCAATAATTTTCCTGATTATTTTTCCACATCAATTAGGATAATTAATAATTCATTACTAAGAGAAGGATCGATTTTTATCTCAATTGGAGTTGTTGAATTATCAATTAAAGTAAAAGAAAAATTTACTGAGAAATCTTGGCTAATTTTTATCTTAAATAGCTTGGATAAGAAAAAAACAAATATCATCTTTTTTTTGGAATTATTCCACCTCTATTAGGCTCTTCCAGTGATATCCTCTTTATCTCCTTTCAAGGCGAGATGACCAATGTTTGATAACTATAACTTTTGATTCAGCTACAACATCAATTCCTTAATTTCTTGATGTTCTATTTCTCTTATTTGACCATCTTTCATAAATAGAATCCTTTGAGCATATTTAGCAATATCTAAGTCATGTGTAACTAATACTATTGTTGATCCTTGCTTATGGAATTCCTGTAACAATTTTAAAATTTCAGCTCCTGTATCAGAGTCAAGATCCCCGGTTGGTTCATCTGCAAACACGATGGCGGGTTTGTTCATTAAAGAACGTGCAACTGTTACTCTTTGCATCTGACCTCCTGATAATTTACTAGGGAATTGATTTGTGAACTCTTTTAGTCCCACGTCTTCTAATAGGGTTTGAGCACGGGCGTTTAACCCTTTTCGCTCACTCCCCAGTTTCCCTGGAAAGCGTACATTCTCTAAATTTGTTAATACAGGTAATAGATTGTAAAATTGGAAAATAAAGCCTATTTTATCTCGTCGTTCTTCAGAGAGTTTCTTATCTGATAATCGTCGAAGATTTAATCCCTCTAAGTAGATGTTTCCGCGATCCGGAAAATCAAGCCCTGCCATGACATTTAACAAAGTAGTTTTACCAGATCCTGATGGTCCAATAATAGAAACAAATTGACCTTTTTTTATATCTATATTACATCCTCTAAGCGCATAAACAGTACTTCCCCTTAGTTTATATTGTTTGAATAAATCTTGAGCATAAAGAACCGAGTCAATGGGGATTTCATGATCACTTGGCTCAGCATATTCATATGCCACCCCTCCTTTAAGGATAGTAAAAGAAGGAATATCACTATATGCGTCAGTCCAGAATCTAATACCTTCTAGGGCTATATAAAAATCCAATATAAATTTTAATAAATTTAATTCCCCTCTATTTTCTAACGACTCATCAATACACGCGACAGGTCTATCTTCCGTTTCCTTGATAATTGTTCTTAATACTGGAATTAACTTAGTGAGTTCTGCTTCTAATTGATCTATCTTTATTAAATAATTATTGATTTTATTCTCTGAAACTAAATCTGAAGCAAGAAATTTTATATCATTACAAAATATCAATTCTGCTTCTTTATTAACTTCTTCTATAGCCATTTCTAATCTTTCAATTTCTCTTTGGCATACTCTAAGAATATCTCGTAAACCCAATATCTTACCTTGAAGCACCCGTACAGCATTTGCATAATCCGCTCTGTGAGTTTCCGAAGGAGAAGTCCCACATAAATTTGGACGATAGGTGTCTATCATAGCTTTTGCATTATTGACCATTTGGAGGGGTGTAACCAAAAGATCTTCAATATATGTGAGGTAATGGGAACCAAATACAAGAATTGTTAGGGCATCACTCATTTCACCAATATACTGGTCTGCACAATCAACACAAGTAGTTCTTTCCATTATTTTTTCGTCAAAAACAATACACTCCTGATCAGAGTCTGATTCTTCCCAGAGTGTAAACGTGGACAGTTCCAACATCTTACTAAAGCGATAGTTGAGAGTTTCTAATAATTTAGTAAATTCTCTTTTTATTAATTCTCTGAATTCAACCTTTTCTTTTTTGTGAAGATGATTACTGGCACGAATCAACGCCTTTTTAGAAGCAATAAGCTCTAAGTCTTTTTTAAGTCTTTTTTCTCTTCTTTTATTGACTTTTTTCAAGTATTGTTCAATGTATTCTGCTTTAAGTTGCCTTTCAAGATTTCTTTTGGCTTCAATTGAATGAAAAAGGTTGAAATCTAGATGTGCATGTGCCATCACGAAAGTATTAATCTCATTAGTTACTGCATGCTTACTATTAGCTTTTTTCTGTAATAAATTAGTCATTTTTTTTATTAAGCCTTGATTTAAGTCCCGATCAAGTTTATTGACCAGAAAACCACTGTAAAGCTCGATTCTGGGGGAATCATTAGTAGTCATTGGTTCTCACCTATCCTACATAACGCAAAGCTTCTGATGGAGGAATTTTTTGTGCCTGCCATGCAGGAATTATTGCCGAGAAGAATGACGCACCTAAAGTAACAACAGTATAGAGGATATTGACTTCCCATGGAATAAGGAACTTCGCTTTATTACCTGAATTGACTGTAACAAAAGCCCATGCAAGAATTGTTCCATTTAGAAAGCCTATTAGAAGACCAATTAAGCCCATTGTGAATAATTCCAAGACAACGGCTAATATAACTTTAACTTGTGTAAAACCAAGGCTTCTCATCATTCCTATCTCTCGTTTTCTTTCGGAAACTGATCTAATTGATACAACAAGAAGTCCTAAAACACCTACTAAGAATCCTAATGATGTGAATGTTTGAATGAATTGAAATACTCGATAGAATGCCTCAAGAGTAGCCTCATATACGTCCCAAACTCGAAGCGCGCGTACTCCAAACATCCCAAAATTCTGACGGAAAGTCCCAGATGGTGAATTAGCCCATTGTTCTACATTGCTACTTAATTTCTTATTATTCTCTGAATTTAAGGCATAACTTGTTTTAAAGAGAAAACAGTTCTCTATTAAACTGGTATTACTATTCTGAAATCCTAAAAGATGATTTGAAATACCTTTAGATACATAAAACAAAGATTGACCAAAAGCTCCTGTTCTGACACCGTAAAAGGTGGCATCGCCAAGTGGATTAGATGTGTAATATGCAATCACTTTAAAATGGATAACATCTTCTCCTGAAGAGTCATATAGCCATATGGATTTACCTTCTGGTGTTTGTGTGCTCGAAGATCCACCATAACCTTGAAATGTATAATATGAGGTAATTATTACTGGGATGCCATCTTGTGTTAGAGGAATGCCCTTTTCACTAACAGATATGTTTGTAGCTACCGCTTTCCAAGCTTCCTCATTTTCTAATTTCTTTTCTTCATCATTCCCCTCTAAATTATCTTTATCTGTTTCATAAATTCCCCATTTTTCCTTTTCTAGAGTCATAGGGAATTGTATTATTCCTTCTGGGTTCCACAGATCCTTTTCTTCTAACGCTGCAAGATTGACCTCAACATATTTAGAGGAGTCATTCACCGGAATATAGCCTATTTTGTTAGGATCTTCGATAAAAACTTTTGTTCGTTCACTTAATGTGAGTGAACTAGCATATTCAATATTTGAAAAGCTATTTTGAACTCTAGACGCGAAATCTATGGTTGTATTAATGCCTTGGCTTGATAGCGCAATAATATCTATTTCTGCGGAACGTTCATTGAGTTGTTCGTCCCATCCGAAACGTGTTGAATAAGTCCAAGTAGCTACAAAAATATTTAATGTTAAAACTGAAGCAAAAATCGCAAAAGTGAGAGTAGAACGGGTTCGCTCAGATGCCATCTGACGAAAAGCTACCGTCGCTACAGCTGAAAAAGCTTTTATTGATCCAACTGTTTTTTCCCCTATTAAAGCCACTTTGTCGAGGTTAAAACCTACAAGAGTAATGGCTCCAATAATGAGTGAGAAAATAATGTAAAGAAGATAAGAGAGAGATGATTCTCCAGCTTCTGTCCATCCAAAGATAACAAAAATATTAATTAAAGGCCAAATAACTAGAATTAGACTAATTATCTCAAAAGCTGTTTCTCTAGAGACAAAGGAGAAAGACAATATCAATGAAGTGCCAATTATAATTAATAATACTGGTAAATAAAATGCTTCAGCATCTTCTATTTTTTTAAATGCTTCAGGTCCTGTCGGAATCACAGGATGGAGTAAGAAGAGTATTACACCTAGAATAGTACAAATAATACCTAAATAGAACCCGCTTTGTCCAAATTTTTCTTCATCAGGTGGAATTATTCCTCGTAGTACCTGAATCATGTTAACATTCGAGGCTCGTATTGAAGGTAAAATCCCAGTTATTAAGGAAACAAAGAAACCAGCGAGGAAAGAAATCACTATTGTTTGACCAGTAATAACAAAAGGAATACTGAAACCGGGTAATTGAAAGAAATAAAGAAATATCTGAGCGAGAAAAATACCATAAATTACTCCTCCAATTAAGCCAAGAACCCCCCCTATTAGGCCCATAAATAAAAATTCGAGTAAAAAAGAGTTTGTTACTTGCCTTTTTTTCATTCCTATTGCTCGCATAATTCCTGTCTGAACTTTACGATCCTGTACAGTCATAAGTTGAATATTAATAATCAGTAGCAAACCACAAAGGATTATTACACTTCCAAATACCCATAATGAAAAAGTAAGCGAAGAAAGGTAGGATGAAACTAACTTCAAGACTGTTATTTCTTGATTGATAATAATTAATTCCTTCCTAGGATCAGTTATCTCGAAAACACCACTGAGAACTTCATAGATGTCAGAAATGACTTCTGCAGCTTTTTCCTCTGTATTAATATCTTCTTCAAGACTACAAAAAATTGTATTAATTTGACTAACTCCAAAATACGGTTCAAGTTGAGTTTGAAACCAATTAAGTGGAACAACAATATTTTCGGCATAATTCTCCTGTCCCCGTCCTTTATCCTCAAAGATGTCATGAATCCTCATGGGTTGCGAAATCAGTCTATCAGAGCCAAAAGCGACACTAATTTCTAAAAAATCTCCGACCTGTAACATTAAATTTGCAGTATTTAATTTCTTAGCTAACCCTGCCCCAAGTAGAATTTCCCCTTCAGAAACATCGATAATCTTAATTTCTTTCCCTTTCTTATTATAATATGCTCCAAAGCCTGTTTCATAACTGGAAACTCCCATAAAAATAACATCTGTTTCAATATTGCCCGATTGATTCCAGAAAATGGTTGAAAATAGATTTAAACGTCCTGTAGTACTTTTAAGACCATTTATATTAGCATTTTGAATTTTATCAACTACGCTTTCATTAATAAAAGGTTTTTTTATACTTTGAATAATGAGTTGTGTTTCACCTAATGCGTGGGTGTAACTATTAGACCAACCGACCTCAAGACTATCTATACTGATCTGAACGCCTGCAAATAGCGATACTCCAAGCGTAATCCCAATAATCGCAAAGAAATTTTTCTGTTTTCTTCGAAGAATGGATTTGTAGGCAAGTTCAACTGAAGCAGGTTCAGACATTTATTGTACCTCCATTTTGAATAAAAAAGTTGTAATGCTAGTTACTCAATACTCAATACTAGTTAATTGACGATATCCATGGGAAATTGAATATTTAACTCGAATTCTTCAATTGCTAGTCCGATTATTCCTTTACCGGATAATTGTAGTTCTTCTTGAAGAATTTCATCAATTAAGCGAATTAATAACTCGATACTAATATTAGGAACGATATTTATACCAAATGTTGTTGTTGAATTACTGGTTAAGGTTAGAGAAGAATTTAATGGAAAGTTCTGAGTGATATTTAGAATAGAATAATATTCCTGAGGTGTAAAATCCCAGAGGGTGCCTACTATATCACTAATCTCAATGTTTGTTATATTAGTGATAATAACGACCATAGTTGAATTTATTGGGACGGTTTGAGTCTCATTAAGAAATGTTACGAAATCTACGACCGTGTCAAACCAATTTACATTCATGGTGTCGTTAAATTTTATATCTGTAATATTACCCACATAGATCGCTAAAGATGAACTCAATGAAGAATATTGACTGAAATTAAGAGTAGTAAAGAAACTTCGTAACTCATTAAATCTATTTGAAGTCTCTATGACAAATTTGGTAATATTCTCCAGAAATAAAGCTACAGTTTGATTTATAGGGCTATTTAATGTAACATTTTGACTAATAAGGTAATTCTCTAAATCCTGAATCAAAGAAGCGCCTTCAGTTGTATTGAGTAGAAAATCCGACAGGTTGCCGAGAAAATGTAGTAATGATGTATTTAACGAAAGATAATGAGTGGAATTAGGATCAATAAGGAAATCCTGTATTATATTATATCTATAGGACTCATTTGCAATGAATTTGGTAATATTCTCCAAAAATAAAGCGATTGTTTGGTTTAAAGGTCTATCTAGGGTAACATTTAGACTGGTGAGGTGTTCTTCGAAATCTTGGATCAATAAAGTACCTTCAGTTGTGTTAAACAAGAAATTCGACAGATTACCGAGGAAACACAGTAGGGATGTGTTCAGTGTATTGTATTGACTGAAATTGAGAGTAGTAAAGAAACTCTGTAGCTCATTAAGCTCATTTGATGCATCTACAATAAATTCAGTAATATTTCCTAAAAGTAATGCTATGGTTTCGTTTATAGGATTAGATAACGTGATATTAAGCTCAGTGAGGAAATTTTCTAAGTTTTGAATTAAGGAAGCACCTTGTGTTGTATTGAGCAAGAAATCTGACAGGTTGCCGAGAAAGTGCAATAAGGATGCATTCAGTGAAAGATGGTGAGTGAAATTATGAGTAAAAAGGAAATCCTGTATAATCTTAGCTCTATATGACTCATTTGTAATGAATTTGGTAATATTCTCCAAAAGTAACTCGATAGTTTGTTTTAATGACCTATTTAGTGTAACATTTTTACTGATAAGGTATTCTTCTAAATCTTGAATCAAAGAAGCGCCTTGCGTCGTATTAAGTAAAAAATTCGACAAATTTCCAAAAAGATAAAGCAGTGAAGTGTTAAATGAGGTGTATTCTTTATTATTAAGTAATACACAATAATCTGAGAAGTTAAAAAGGTAGAATGTAGCGTCCGTATTATTAATCCATACATTCGATACATTCCCGAGAAATAACGCAACTGTGGAATTAAAAGGTATATTATTTGTGATATTTAAGTGCGAAAGAAATTCTGACAAGTTGTAATTGAAAGCTGAGCCATCAGTATCATTAAGATAAAGTCCCATGTGTAATTGAGTAATATCAAAATCAAAGTTTAGCGGATTGTAGAAAGGCACATCAATACCGAGTATTAATGGGAACAATGATCTAATAGTAAGATTAACATTTTCCAGAAAAGAATCAAAAAATGATGAATCTAGAAAATCCATGACATTCTCAACAAATGATTCATTTTGAGTAGCTGTATTGTTAGAAATTACTGTTCCATTTTGCAGATTTTCGGTCTCTAAAATTGAGAATAGATCATCAAACATCAAATCATCATTTAGACCTATTGTAATATTCACAGGCTCTCCCAAGATCATTTTGGAAATCATTTTACTTAAAATATCCTCGTTGTTATTATAAACTGAGACATTAGTGATAATTTGGTTCATTCCACTAACAAGATTTATGGAAGGGATTGTTACACTTGCAATCTTAAATGAAGTCGTGTTCATAAAGCCATTGGGGTCATTTTCTTGATAATGGTAGTGCACTTCGATGTCCTGCAAGAATTGTGTTAACAAGGCGCCATCTATTGAAAATGTAGCAGTACTTGGATTAAACAAGTCAAGATACATAGCTAGTTGTAATTCATATCGTTTACCCTGAATGAGGTCAATTCGGTCAAATTGGGGATTAAAGCCATTCATTCCAGCTACGGTTAACTTACTTGAGATCCCTTTTTCTTTATAAGCTGAAAGAAGAAATTCACCCTTTATAGTAACGCTCCCCTCTATTTCAAGAGATAATTCATCTTTCATGAGAAAATCCAGTAGAAACTGAGGCACTGCAAACATATTGGTGAGTAAAAATGTAGCAGAAACATTAAAACGACCTGTTTCATCATATTTGATCATTTTATCTGTAGCAGTACACCTTCCTAGAAAAGTAGAATTATAATGTAGTTTTAAGTCAAACTCGGAGATTTCACCGTTTTTAATATCTGAGCCTATAAGTTTTCCAGATAAATCAGCGGTAACTTTGGAAAAAGAGACTTCAAATAATCGGATTTCATCGATTTCGGCTTCGATATCCTTAATAGAGTCTTCAGCCATAAAATTTAGACCGAAATAAGTAACTCCGCCACCGAGAATGGAAACACCCAGAACAGATCCAAGTATAATTAGAATGCGGCTATTATTACTCATTTGACTGTATAATCTTTGGAATGACATTTGCTTAAGATCAATTAAATATTAGACTAATTAAATCTACTTTTAATTCAGAATGATATGTGTTAAATCCTAATAAAAGCACAAAAGATAATCTATTTACTCGCTTTTATAAAGATCAGCACTAAGATATTTTAAACCAGAATCAACCATCACAGTAACCACTGTAGCATTGGACTTCAATTCTTCTGCTACTTTTATAGCTGCTACTACATTTGCACCCGATGAAGTACCTGCAAAAAGACCTTCTTCTCTTGCTAATCGTCTAGCCATCATTTTTGCTTCTTGTGTTGGGATACGAATGATTTCATCGACTAAGTTCATGTTCCATAGGGGTGGTGAGAACTGTTCCCAACATCTTCATATATTTTCCTAAATCTTTCTAAAAATTAATGTTTGGTGATATGCCAGTCGAATCTACTATTCAGTAAGAACTTTAAATACTTAGAGCACTACAAAGTAGTAGACTTACTAGTGTTTCATTGGGAATTGAAGCGGTCCAGAACTAACGGTTCTCGCTTCGGAAACTCCCTTAAAGTGTTAGTGGGTTTGCATCCTTGAAGGTGCGCGTTCAATGCTGGCTGTGGAAGTAGCCGAAGAACGAATCAGTGCCAAGAATGCTTAGGCGGGCTAACTGCCCTCAGTTCGTGCGGATGAAGCGCTCCCGCGGTTCGATGAAGTGTGGGCTGACAATGAGGCAATTATTTTCCAATAATTGCGAAGGCTACTGGTGATGCCAGGTAGCCAGGGGTTCTCCAAACAGAGAACTCGAAGACTACCTTTGTATATCTATGAAGATATATTAGGATATGTTTACCTGGTTCAAATCCTATCCCAATTCCCCCGATGCCGTGTGCTTCACTTTTTCCACCTGATAAGACTGGAGATTCAGCAGGTTCGACCGCAATAATTCTTAAATCTGGCTTATATCTCTTTAGTACTTTTGACGTCCCTTTAAGAGATGCTGCAGAGCCAACCACATGAACCAAGGCATCTATCTGACCATTTGTTTGCTCCCAAATTTCTTCCCCTAATGAGAAATAACCTGAGACATGATCTTCATTATTAAGTTGATCTGTCCAGTATGTATCTGGTTCCTCATTAAATTTACTCGCTGTTTCAATCATTTCATCAATCAGTTCCTTAGTTATCCCTCTACCTTTACTCGGTACAATCGTCACTTCTGCACCTAACGATTTCATATGATCTATCTTATCCTTACTAAATGCATCAGAGGACACGATACGGAGATTATAGCCTTTAACAGCACAAATTAATGTAATGATGTTCCAGTACTTCCCCCTGTATATTCGATTACCGTTCCTCCTTTTTTCAGACGTCCATCTTTCTCGGCTTCAGCAATCATAGCCTGTGCCATACGATCTTTCATACTTCCAGTAGGATTTTCCCATTCTAATTTTACTAATATTCTTGCATGGTTTGGTGGAACTACTTTGTTTAATTTTACTATCGATGTATTTCCAATAGCATGTAGAATATTCTCTCCAATTATCATATAAAAACCTCTTATGAAATTTAGACTAATATGCTAAATTGTTGTATAAAACCAGCTTGTATTTAATTGGTTACAGTATTCTTTTATGGAATATTATACAAGAAAGTCCCACTATCACATGAGTTATCGTGGTTTAGTTGATTACATCATCGAATAATGATGATCACAACAATCATCGCCATTCATTAGCGTTTTTGTACGCCTAAACTTAATTTCTGGATTGAATCCTGCGACAATGTGTGGATCTTCGCTGCACTGGAATATTAATCCATATTCATGCTCCCCTATTAATCTGTAAGTATCTGCAATTGGACATTTCGTACAGTAAATCTGAACTTCATTATCTTTCTTACTAATAGTAAATTCCCCTTCATCCCAATTTTCCCAAAGCATTTTCATAAGATCATCAATGGTTTTTGTTTGATTACGTTTTGCTACCGCCGCCCAGGCCTTACAGGTTTGCTCTGCTAGTATCTCTTTAGCTAGATCATTACATTGAGTACCGTATGCCTTATCCCATTCATCAAGAAGCGATTTGAGTTTTGATGGATTATTGTGATTATGCCTGATCGCGCGAATTTTCTCCCAAATCTGTTCGCGTGAATATTTTTCTGCATCTTTAGCTTTCTTGGTCATAATTACGCACCTTTTTCATTAATTCAGATAAATTACTATCTTCCATAATAATTTAAACGTTTATTAAGGTCTTTTATTATAAATCAACTAATTCAACTGTCAGTTAGCATGCTAGTGCCTTAATTGATATTTTTTTCATAAAAACAACTTTCATTATGCGTAGCTACAAGTTCATAACCCAATTTTTCATATATATGGCGCGCTATGTGATTAGATTCAACTACATGTAACGCAATATTATTTAATTGTAGTTTTTTAGCCCATTCTTCTGCTTTGAGCATAAGTATTTGTGCCAATCCCTTTCCCTGATGTTCTGGGATTATATGAAGGTTATAGATCCAAAGATGTTGTTTTTGGAATCTCCAAAACGGTTTTCGATTACAAATCCAAATCAATCCACATCTAAAACCTTCTTCATTTTCTAATATAAAAATAAAGTGATTTTGTCCCTCAGGATCAATAGGATCTGCTTTTTGAAATGCTTCATACTTTTGACGTGTTTCTTCTTCCGAAATTACTTGATGAATCAAAGTAGATTTGAAAGATTCATAGTCCAGTTCATTAAAAAACGCCATATCTTCTATTGAATTTTTTAATCTAATTGTGTAGGTCATTATCTTCACTTCAGCTTAGAATATAACCTCTATTGATCATTTTTGTTATAATTATCTCCAAAGAACTTTGTTATTAACTGATAATATTGATCCAATGCCTTTTCACCCCTTGTGGTTGTTCGGAATTCCATATTATCCGTTTTAATGTTTTTAATTTCCTCAATCAGTTCCACATTTACTAGAAAACTTAAAGCATTCTTTACTGCACTTGTATTTAATCTTAACCGCCGTAATAGCCAACTTTGTGTTCTTGGAGTATGTAAGCACATCTCCAATAACTCTGCCCATATTTCAAATTTATTTCTTCTTTTAGCTTTATAGTCCAATGAATTCGGATTAGGAGTGTTTTGATGGGGCATATTCAATCCGCTCGATTGAGATGGAAGCTATAAGACTGTTCTATTGCTTTACCCCAGTTGATAACTTCCTGAGCATTTGAAATCCATCTTTTTGTGAGATTTTGCCAATTATAAAATAAAATAACCCTAAATAATAATATCATAAGTAAAAATAACGATAATAGAGTAGTGAGAAACTCGTTTACACGCAATCTATTACTCCAGAATGTAAATGTCAAAATAATCATTATTAAAATCGCTATAAACTCAAAAATATAACCGAAAGTATACCAGAAAATTCGTTTATTTACAAGTTTTAATTTACTCCGAGTATCTTCGGGTGGATCGGACGAAAGTTTTCCTAAAGGACGTAACAGATTTAATAAGTTATTTACATAGACTACTAAGCCACTTAGAATGCATGAGTCGTCAGATACCGTTTCAATATTGTTAAAATCTCTAAAACTTGAACCTAGAAGACGAAAATAGTCCTTATTACTCCATAGATTAATTGGAAAAAGTAGTAAGAGTATATAAACAATATATTCGAATAAAATGTAATAATAAAAGATGAGATATAATACCAAGACAATCGCGGAAAGAATCTGGGTGACAAGAAAATAATGACTTTTTCTTATTTGAGTATACAGTTTTTGTTGATTTTTTTCAATTGAAATACTAATTGATGATTGGTTTCTCATATGTTATCATAATAAAAATAAAAAGTTAGAATATAAGTAGGTAAGGAATAAAAATCCATAAGTAGCTCTCTAATAGACCTGACTATTCTTCCACTTGTCTTCGAACTAAGGAGATCTGTATATGAAAAATCCAAACAATTATTGGAAAATTCTACGTAAAGCTAATGACTTATATGAGGCAGGGAAATATCAAGAAGTTATCGATTTTTTAAAAGAGGGTGTAAAGAAGTATCCTGATCTAAAACCTGCCCAATATTACTCTCGAATTTGTGCTGCAACAAAACTACAAAAATATGAGTTAGCCCTTGGTTTTCTCAGAGAGATCTTAGATGAAGGCGGGTGGTATTCGGAGATGGTTTTACGTCAAAGCCCCTCATTACAACCCCTTCAAGGTATGGTAGAATTTGAAAAACTATTAGAAATTAGTGTAGAGCGTTCTAAAGAAGCTTCAAAGGAAGATCATAATGTAACAGTCTTCCCAGATAAATTTGATTCTCCCTATCCTTTATTATTAGCCTTGCATGCCGATGGTGGCTTAATCAAAGAAGAATATGAAGCTTGGAAGACTGTTGTTGACCACGGTTACGTACTCGGGATGCCTCGGTCGACTAATCTCTATTGGTCAGGCAAAGATGGCGCACATTGGACCACCTATGAATCAGGAGCTAATCAAGTTAAAAATTACGTAAATAAACTTAATATCTACAGTTCTGTTGATCTAGAGAGCACAATTCTCGGTGGTCTTTCAATGGGCGGTGGGCTTGCAATTAGACTAGCATTACTAGACATAATACCTGTACGTGGATTTGTTGTAGTGGCTCCAGGTGGTCCAGAGATGGACGAACCTGAGAAATGGCAATCTCTAATCAATGATGCGAAAAACCGCAATCTCCGGGGAATAATCATTCTGGGAGAGGAAGACACCGCAGTTCCTCGTGAAGATATTAAGAAACTTGCAATGATGTTGAATGACGGAAATATACCCTGTGAATTTATTGAATATCCTGACCTTGACCATTGGTATCCCCCAAATTTTGCAGAAATAGTAACTTCCTTTATAGCTAACCTTAGCAGATAAGAGAATGATAGTACCCGCGATAAACAACTTTTTTCAATTCATTGAATATATTATGTTACTGGAATCTGCTAAATGGTCTGAGAAGGGATTTATCGTGACAAGGGAAGGAAATCAATATTTAAAGATATTAAGGATAGATATAGTAAACCGCCTGCCAAAATGAATATAAATCTATCCGACTCATACTTTTTTGTGATTAACTGGTGAGAAAAAAGGAGAAACGGGGCAGACCCCCGGTTGTTATTACTCGGCCGATAGATTTAGACGCGTTAGACAAAGAAGT
>JAEOTF010000215.1 GCA_016840025.1 Candidatus Hodarchaeota archaeon | reverse complement strand
CGTTAGGCTTGAGGCTTAAATGCCCGCCAATTACCATTTGGTTAATGCCAAAGCACCTATCTGCAATGAGATTCGCCAGATGGCAACATCTGTCAGCCCCATGTGCTAAATGCGTGTGGGGCAGCCCCCCGAGACGGGTTTCCACTAATCGTGAGAAGGTTGGGCCATGGTTTTATACATGTCCAAGTTTGTCAGGGTTTGAAGTTTCGGTTCTTATAACCAGCGTAATAGCTGTGCTTACGGTAACTGTAATTATCGAATAGTTAAGTAACTCGGAATCAGCGTCCAAGTGCAGAAGATGTTTGACAAGGGTAGCACTCCGAACTATGTTAATTGGTCCAAAATCTGGTAGAAACTAATTTCCTTGAATGAAGTTTCGTCCTTCTTGAATAGCAGGGGAGAGAGATGAAACCATCATACTAGCAGTCAATGAGTAATGTTTTTTGGCAGTTAGTTCACCTGCGCGACCATTGATGTATGCCCCTACTACAGCTGCTCTAAAGGGGTCTTTTGCTAGAGCTAAGAATGAAGCAGTTACTCCCGCAAGCACATCCCCTGTTCCGCCTACACTCATTTCTGGGACTCCTGTTTTATTGATCTTCCATCTTGAAGGGGAACAAATCACATCCCATGCACCTTTCACCAGAAACACTGTTGTTCCACTTTTAGAAGCGTCTACTACTGCTTGAAGACGCAATGGAAAACTTTTATCTCCTGTGGGAAGTTCTTTCCCTGTAATTCGTTCAAATTCTTTTGCATGTGGTGTTATGATCGAGGTGCGTAATAGGACATGAGGAGATATTTTTAGAGCATCAGCGTCTACAATAACAGGAATATTTCGTTGGTTAAGTTCACCAATTAATTGTTCTATTGCTATCAGTGTGTCGGATTCAATGCCTATCCCGGGTCCAACCAAAACTGCATCTACTTTCTGTACTAGATCAACAGCCTTTTGAATTGCGTTAGTATCAAAGAAATCACTTTCATATTCTCTTACAATAAAATTGGGTGAATAACTACGGATACTCGTTGCAACAGAGCTGGAGGTTAGAATTGTTACGAGGTCTATCCCCACAGCTTGTGCACCCATAGCTGCCAAAGAAGGTGCGCCTGAATAATGTTTACTTCCACCGATAATTAATATGCGTCCATAATCGCCTTTTCGAGCCCATCTATCACGTTGTTTGACAGGGATGAGATCGCCAGGTCCTGCTACAAATTCTGCTTCTGGAGGAATCCCAATATTATGAACAATGGTTTGCCCGTACTGAAAATTTTCAAGCGCAGGTTTTATGGCGTGAAAACAGACTGTATGATCGGGGATAATAAATAAATCAGCTGTCTCACCCGTAGAAGGATCAATCCCCGAAGGAACGTCTGCTGAGATTACTATAGTTCCTTCTTCATGGACTTGGTTGATATATTTCACACAGGTTGCAACAGGTTCTCTCAGATTTCCTTTCACTCCTGTCCCAAGTAAGGCATCAATAATTACGGCGTTCTTCCATTCTTCTACAGGAGGGATTTTATGAGATGTTTGGGCTTCTGTAAGTTTAACACTGAATGAAAGATTCTTTATAGCGTCCCAATTGGTTTTTGTAGGGCCCCTAAGTCTCTTAGAATTTCCCAGCAGAATTACATGTACCTCTATGCGGCCAGCTAGGTGTCGCGCCGCGACCAACCCATCTCCACCGTTGCCACCAATTCCTGCTGCTACAATTACTTTTGCTAATTTTTGCTCGTTTATGATTTTTTCAGCTAATTGAGCTAGTCCTGCACCAGCATTCTCCATTAATCTTATTCTAGGTATTCCCAGATTTTCAGAATTGACATCGGCAATTTGCATATCTAAGAGAGAAATGATACGAGACATAGATACTCACTAAGATCTAACCTTAAAATCGCTAGTGCTTAAAAATTTCGAAATTCGAAGTTAATGTGCTTATTTGACTTTTAAATCAAGAAATCGCCATTAGTAATAAGCAAAAAGTCGTGTCAACCCAAATGCGGCTTATCTCACAATAACAAATATTTAAATAGGAATAATCGTATGATCTTTTTGTTTACGCTCTCTAAAAACTGAAAACTCGTTGGATTTGAATCAAAAAATGCTGCTTGACGTGTGCGATATTTCTCTGGAACATTGGCTCCCCACTCAAGATAGCATACAGCAGTTCCAACAGTTCATGCAGATTATCCAGCAGTGAGCGTCTCTTTTCTTTTGAATCTGTGGGGCCGCTGGCATATTTATCTTCCTTTTCTGAGGATTTGTAGCTTTTAGAAAGGGATTGTTCGGATATGTTCTTGGTTCTGCTATTCTAGGGAAAAGTAAAACCCTACGAGGTGATGTGCCGAAGATTGGATTGGATCAATGAAATATATGGAATAACGCAGATAGGAATCAATAAGAGCATTCATATCCGCGGAACATTCCTTAGGAAGCACAAGTTAGTGGTTTGATACCTAACCATTGTCTAAGAGGTTGGAGAAATATTCTCCATACCTCTACCAATTAACAATACTACGTTAGTTGTTATCATAGAGCTCGAATAACCGAAATTTACCAAAAAGCCCCGTAGTGTAGTGGTCCAGCATTGAGGGCTTTGGACTCTCAGACCCCCGTTCGACTCGGGGCGGGGCTACCACTTTTAAAAGAAATTTAAGCCCGGTAGTGTAGAATTTCTGGATTTATAAGAAATGCATACAGGTCAAACATCTTGGTCTCTGGAACCAAGGACGAGAGTTCGAATCTCTCCCGGGATTCCATTCTTGATTTTTTCACTAAGTATGTGTCTGTTAGCAAAATTTGCATGTCTGCTCTGAATGACGTTAATTGACTTATTTTTTCCTGAAGAGTTTTCGTTGTAAAACAACTAGTAATATTATGGCAAAGATTGGGAAATAATAGGGTGTAGCAATAGTACTATCGGAATGGGTAGTGATAGAACTTGGTGATTCAGGAGGATGGGTAGTGATAGAACCTGATGATTCAGGAGGATGGGTAGTGGTAAAACGTGGTGATTCATACAATTTAGGCGATAGAAATTCTTCAGTCCATACTGGTCTCTCTGGAATATCCCCTTGGATCAACTTCTCCAGCCATTCACTATCCGATATGCGATTACTTAACTCCGTTTTAATTTCATAATAAGAGAAAACTAGACCTGCTCCTGCAATATATTCTCTTCCATGTCTATAAGCGATAAGAATTGGATTAAAATGCGCTGTAGCCTCATGTAAAAGGACATTAAGGTTTGGCTCTGTTAGAACATCAGCAATAAGCGCTGGAGACTTTTCATTTTCAGAATACTCATGAAAGTAATGAAGCCATCCCCCAATATTGTGGATTAAACTCTGTTCCCCATCTGAGAGAGTTTCTCCTTGTTCTATTTTTTTTGCCATTGGACCGAAGTTCTTACAGAAGTAGCGTAGGGTTCCAACTTGTTCTACAAAACGATAACGTGTTTCAGTATTTACATAATCATAGCACATTTGCTTTACGGCTAAGACCATTTTATCTAATGAATCCCAAAAAGCAGCTATTGGCTCAACTAATCCTCTTTCCTCATTCATTGACTCGGGTACATAGGTTTGTTTTCCATATAGAATTATATCATGACGTAATTGGGTCCATGAGGCCAACATACTATTTAGTCGTAAAGCTTGCCATGGTTCTATTTGCGTAAACCAAGGCAGATAAGTAGAGGTATTAAGGATTTCATACGTTGTTAGGGTTCTAAGGGTTTGGAGCCAATTGTTATACATCGAGCGATCCCAATATTCGACAGGGAGGTTATTAAAGTGGTTTCGTGCGTCTTGAAGGAGTCCATCGAGTTGTGGTGTCTGAATTTTTTCTTCTAAAAGTAAATCGTCTGCTTTTTCACTTCCCAAAACAGTTGCTGCGATTTCCAAACCACTGGGGCATCTTACAGGAGTATTTGGAAATGTTACATTTTGAAAGACTTCATTATCGGGAAGATAGCGTTCACCCAAAAATTGAACATATTTTGAAGGGATCCGACCTGGGAAAGGTTCACGTACTGAAACAATCTCTGAGGAAGGATATATTTCTTTAGCAAGTTCTGTTTGTAATAAAGTTATATTATCATCCGCTTCAAAACAACGGGGGTTAACAGTTGCCCCAAAACGGGTAATAATTGCATCCATAAGGATTGTAGGCGTGATACTATCCGCGTTATTTGCGAGATAACTTGTTATATTATAAACTGTTTCCCATTTGTTTCTAAGGCTTTTATCATTCCATAAGGTAAGAGAAAATAAGACAGCTTGACGAAGTTCCATTGTCGCATTTTCAGGGTCATAAACATCGCTAATTCTAAAAATCCGCCTACCAACCCATTTTAAAGCTTTGAAATATTTTTCTAGTTTTGAATCTCCCTCATAATGCCCTCTAATCTCATATTGGGTATAATCTTCACCTGGAAAATATTCAATTAAGGTATGGTTAGCAATTTTTTGTAGGATAGAGGTAATAGACTCATTAATCTCCACAGGAATGGAAGGACTTAGACTTAAAAGTTTTGTACCAACTCCAAAAAAAATGAGGTTACGTCTTATAGCGTCGTGAATGTTAGTGTTATTTGCTGAACTGTTATAATCTAATAGGGTTTGCTGATACATACCCCAAAGGAGACCACTTAATTCATCATAGAGTGAATTTTTTTCAATTTCAATTAATAGATCCTCTACCAAAATATGAAAAAGATGCAGCATTACATCTGCTGTTACAAACACCCCCACAGATGAATCTAGTATTTTTAGATAAAAGTCAGAAGATTTTTTGATCCATCTATCCTCTAAGACCAAAAACCCATTAGTTAAGAGAATTTTCTGTTGTGTTTCATTGATTGGAAACATTTCCAAAAGTGCATCAAAATTTTGAGGGGACTCGTTACTATTTGTATGATTTATTGAGATAATTTTAGTTGGTTCAGCTATTATCATTATGATTAGCAGAATTAGTATAAACGAAGTCTTATTTTGTATCATTTGAATAATAAAATCAAACTCTTTCTTTCCATTCATTATGATCCCTCTAAGAAATATAATGGTGTATTATAGAAAAATACAATATTTTATAACTTTTGATATTCAAAAATGCTTTATTTATCAGTGGTTTTTGATATTTTAATACCCTCTCGGGGATCTAATGCACTTTTTACCCTTTCACGAGGTGTAATTTCCAACTATTCTTGGTGTGTTGTAATATTTTTTAAAAACGGGTTTGTTTTGACTTGAGAATGGGTTTATTGTAGTGTGATCTTATTTTGCATAGCTCCAATGGTGTTTTTCTAATTAATTAGTCAATTAGAATGCACTTTTGTCAGAATAAAAAGTTACTCAAATGGAAACGACAGTTGAAATGTCCCAAATGTGGGTTAGAAGGGCACCGCGACGCTATCGGGGCAGTGAATATGCGGCTTGCTCAAGAAAGTATATTTAGGTATCTTGCGGAAGTCTTGAACAGGGCGGTGACAAGTCCACAATTGCATTCGCTTTAGAATAGCAATTGGGAATCCCCCAGCATGCAGCAGGAGGAGAATGTCAATATGAGATAATTCTGGCATAATAGATGTTTTTATTACAAAACATCACTGTTTATGCTTATCTCTTCTTATCAAAATCGCGGTCACACCAATAATTATCAATCCCAATGCAAGAATGGAGAATTCGCTGGAAAATTCTGTAAAGCTACCAACTCCTTGATACATTTTGAGATAATAGAAACTGGTGCCGTATGCCCCAGCCCAAAGAAAGACCGTACCACCAATGACTTCTAGGCTTAAGGGAGAAAGAGTATTTCCTTCCGTCATAATAGTTTCGAATCCTAACCATCCACCGTTAGCGGTGTCTTCCTTGGCTAGTATGAAGTTGTCAGCTCCATCGTTAGACTGTGTATACGCCAAATAAAGAGTGCCGCCGTCTTCTGTTATGCTTGCCTCATTCTGAATACCGTACTGTCCTGCTTCTACTGTTCCAAATGTACCATTTAATACCCAAGATATCCCATTTGAACTTTGGAAGACATATCCTTGTTCAAGTGGAGTTGCACCGTATGAATTGTCATTTATAAATGCATAGAATTTTTGTCTAGATGATGAATAATAAATGTCGCCAAACTTATGCACATGACCAAGGGAAGCAAAGGCGGTTTCTGACGACCAACTTCCACTATCAGGCTTATTCATTACATAAGCTTTTGTATATCCAGCAATTTCATCATAATCAGTAAATCCAAGCCATGTTGTACCCGAAGTCCGCGTAAGCTTGAGATCTTCTGGATCGAGGTTTGTATCGGTACCGTTTATAATCTTTGTAAATGTTACGTTAAATACTTCTGGATTACTTGATGCACCGAAGTATACGTTGAAATTCTTATATGACGTTTCTGTATTAAACACAATATAATAACTACTTCCATCTGTGACTATATCAACGTTTTTAATATCTCCTTCTGTAGAAGTATATAATTTAATGCCCGAAGCCCATCCGTATATACTATCATCATAATATAACACATCTCCGATTGAGTAAACCATATGTTGCTGATTACTGCTGTCATAGAGATGACCAACACCATGTAAATCAGCTGAACCTTCCGCAACAAATGTTGTCCCAAACCAAGAGTAGTTAGGATTAGCATGGACAAGTAGTGTAGGAACACAAAACAAAAGAATAAAAAAACTCGCTAATGATAGAAATTTTCTAGATAACATAATAGCACCTTCATTTTAAGTGGGAGAATTAACAAACGGAAGTAAGGAGAGATAAGATAAATAGATTGTGTTAACAATTACCGTAATGTGTCGGAAGTGACTTAATAAGAGAATAAAGAATAGTAACTATAAAATCTTGAAAGGTTACATATTATAAATTAGAATAGGAGAAAAATTCTAAATTGAAACTGATAACACAAATTTCAACCACATTGTATAATCCTGATGGATTTGCTTCTGATTTTAATTATAGCGTATTACAGACTTTATTTTAACTTTAGAATAGTAGAATCAATTTTAATTATGTTAATTAGGCTTTAACTTGAGTGATCTGGTTCAAAAGTTTGATTAAAACGCGTGGTGTATATTTGGACGATGCCTATTGCTTTCTTAGTTCTTTAAAAGCCTTAAAATTAGTAGATTTTCTCCAATACCAATATATTATAGCCATATTCGTTAATAACCCTCTATCTGATTCTAAAACTAACTGTTTATTTTTATAGTTCCCTGGATCTTGAATTAAGAAGTCATGCAAGTACCTATCTGTGAAATAATCCTTGTTCAACTTCTGATCTAGACTCTTGAAGCCTGTTGGGAAGTACCGAACAGCTTCTTTAGTGATTTTATACCCGAGATACTGGGCATTATCCATTTCTTTTCGAAGCATATGCCCCAGCATTATAGCTACGCCTATTTTTAGATACCTTTTGTCGGTCTCTTCCTGACCGTGGTACCTTTTATTTGCATAGTCATCAAAATAGGTAAAAAACTCGGTTACAATGTCGGAAATTTGTTTCACAGCCTAGAAGCGGTATTTGAGCCATAGATGATTTATAGCATTTCTTCAAAAAATAACATTTTTCAATGTCGCTAAAAAAGAGGAGAGAGGAAGAATGTAGATGTGCCTTCTATACTTGCCTACCTACCTTTACCGCCATGTTAGAAGACTTTTAGTTTACATTCTTCCATTCAGTTAGAGTGTTTTTTAGATGATCAATGGCTGCTTCTTCGTGCTTTTTTGCCTCTCGTAAAAGCATGGCTCCTTCTTTCCTATTTTCAGGGGTCATTACAATCTCTTTGGACTGTAAACTAGGGAAAAGTTCTGTAAAACGTTTTAATTCTTTTTCTGCATTCTGAAAAGCTTCGGACGCCTTTTCAAGACCGTTTTTTTGAGGGTATTCACTATATTTCTTGGCCATTCTTCTAAGAAACGTAGCTGCACAGTCTTTCCCTTCATGGTAACATGCACCAAGGTAGCTGTTCCCGAAGACATCTATATCTTCCTTTGTTTCTAGCATTGAAGCCCATTGTTCATAAGCAGCAGGACCTGCAACATAGTGTTCTCTTGCGACCTTTGTACCTCGTGTCATATTTAAAGCGCGTTCAATTGCTATTCTATCTTCCTTTGTTTGATCAATCTCAATTTTCTCGGTAAAATAAAACAGGTCTAAGCAGCCTGGTGCCTTTAAAGCATCGAAACGAATAGGGTGTTCCTCTTTAGTTTCTTCTTCAAGATGAAGACTTCTGAACGTACTAACAATATAGTCATCACCCCTATATCCTTTCACAATCCCGTATTCAGGCACAGGGATACCCCAAATTATTGCTGGTCGGTCTTGGTCGATTACTGCTTTGACGCGATTGAAGAAAGATTTTGCGCGAGCTAAGTCTTCTGGGGTTAATTCAGATTCTTTTTCTGGAAAAGACTTGTTGTCAAACCATCCATCAAGCTTCCAACCCAGAGTCTGGGTTCCTCTTCGGATTTCTTTCCATGTTTCAGGGGCCATGGCAGTTGGACCAGAAGGACAGGTTGTCCCCTTTGAAACATGAACAATGAAGTTATAGCCCGAATAACCACCTACATCTACAATATCACATTCGGTTCCTAGAGACTGAAGCACTCCTGCAATTGCGCCTAAATAGGAAATCCAACAGGGTTGGTACCTAGGATCTACACTTACAAATTTTTCTTGCATTTCTTGTTGTTCCTCCTCAGTTTGATAAAATCTAGACATATCCTTTCTCAATCGTTCCCTTTCTTCCTCTTTTCTCTTTTCAGACTCGTTATATACGTTAACTGTGGCTTTTAGCAGCTTTGATCCGTCTTCTGTAATAGTATAACGGCCTCTTTCAATTCTTTTCACAAGTCCAGTTTGGATTAGCAGCGTCATATGATTTGCCAGTGCTGTTTTTGTGATGTGCGTTTCTTGAAGAAGATAGGAGAACGCTTTTGGACCACTAACCAGTAAACTAAGTGTTTTAAGCCTATTAGGTTGAGAAACCGTTTTTAATAGCTTACTAATCACTTCGAGTGAGTCCAGCAGTATAGTCTGAGTGTCATTATCTGTCAGTTCGTCTGTCAAGGTTAAAGACCCAATCTAGAGGAGGAGGTTTGAACTTATAAAGGTTTACACTGAACATAAGTCAACTTTTCAATGAACATTGAATCTACAGAAATTTTTACTACAATTATGATTCACTCAAGTAAAATGGTAGTTTTATGATGAAATACACGTTCTGGTGAAATGGTAAATCAATTTTTATAAATCTCAAAGCCTAATTCTTCATAGAGTTGAGAGTATAAATTCTGGAGAACTTCATCTCTTCCTCGAAGGTGTTTAACTAGAAATTCACTCAGTTCAAGTACAGGAATATCACGTTTAATAATTATATCATGATTTTTTTCTATCCATTCCCTCTCCATTTGATTCAACTCGGCACCCCTATGAAGAATTTTTTTGAATAGTGCATAAAGCTTTGGAGTGTCAGTATCGCTTTTCAAGGCCGCAGATAATTCGAGGATTTGACTTGAAAAGGCGATTATGTGTGATTTTAAATCGGTACCCTTTCCACCTAGAATGAGTTTTGCTGTCCGCCCGTAATATGTAACATGATGCCTTCCTTCAAGCCGTGTTATGATTTTTCTAATGAGATTGTACTTTTCTAACTTTTCAAGATGCCAGTAAACATTTGACAAAAGGACATCAGATCCAAGTTTATCGCGCAGGAGTGGGAACATCTCGGGTGCAGACAAAGCATGGCGTCTTGGAAGATTATGTTCTCGAGTATAATCATCTATAATACCCTCTCTTAAAATTGTTAAGATTGCAGCCCTGAAATCTTGGGCAACAACCTCCTTAAAAGTTTCATCATCAATTTCCAATATTGTAGGAACATCTTTCCAATATTCATAGACCTGTAACCATTCTTGCTCCTCATTCGTCATCTTGGTCATGATATATCCTCAATCCATCTATGTTAGTTCTCTTTAAGTTTCTTATTATAATTATACACTATTCAAGTTCAATAGAATGGTTTAAAAATATAACTACCATTCAAGTAAACTAAAATGGTTTACCGTTCAAGTAAACTAAAATGGTAGAAAAAATGGATTGATATCAATGACAGCGAGCATTGGTGAAGAAACTCATAATTTTCGCGCTTATCTCCTTTTCTGGGCAGGACAAATGCTGTCCGTCTTAGCATCGAATGTTGTTCAATTTGTAATTGTCTTATGGGTCACGCTTGAAACTAAAAGCTCGGTCTTTCTGGGAATAGCTGCATTTGCGGGTTTTGCGCCGTTTATTGTTGTAACTCCAATCGCAGGGGTTTTTGTGGATCGTTGGAATCGGAAGAAGGTTATCATATCAATGGATTTTCTTCAAGCAGCAACAACAGCAATCCTGTTCTTGCTGTTTTGGTTCGAAGTAGTAACAATCTGGTATGTCTTGCTCCTTTCTGCGGCGCGAGCAGTCTTTCAAGGGTTTCATATGCCTGCAACCAATGCAATCGTACCATTGCTTGTACCTAAGGACAAGTTAAGTCGTATAAACGGCTTGAACTACCTCATGATGGGCGTTATCGGAATTATTGGACCTGCAGTAGCAGCACTGTTACTTCTGAACTGGGAAATCCAAGATATTCTTTTATTAGATCCATTCACCTTCCTTATCGCAGTGATTCCAGCATTAATCATTACAATTCCTGAAATAAAGAAAGATCGCCCAATAGAAGAAAAACCTTCATTTAAAACAGAGTTCACTGAAGGGATTGTCTTCATTAAAGAAAGACCTGGATTATTATCCTTATTATCGGCCTTTACAGCGGTAAACGCATTTACACAACCACTTTATGTTCTCTTTCCTCTGTTTCTAATACAAATTCACTCTGTTGGAGATAAAGACTTGAGTGGAGTATTAGCTCTGCTGTTTGGTCTCCAACAAGTAGGAATGTTCCTTGGATCTGTGCTAATGACGACATGGAAGGGGTTCAAGCGCAATGTGGTAGGTGTTAGTTTAGGGATTTTATGCATGTACCTTTGCTTGCTATTTGTTGTCTTAACACCTCCGGGTTCTTATGCTTTCTTGATTTTAGGAGTAGCTATGTGGATTAATGGCTTCACACTCCCTATTGCTAATGTATCTAGCCAAACCATCTGGCAATCGGTGGTTCCCCCTGAGAAAATGGGACGAGTCATGTCTGTGCGAACAACCATAGCATGGTTTGTTATTCCTGTCTCAATGCTTCTATCAGGTGTTCTAGCGGAAATTCTTGGGATTTTAGAACTCTTGCTAGCGTGTGCTATTTTGGGGTTGATGTTTCTAACATATACTTGGTTTATGACAAACTTCCCCAATGTGGAGAAGGACCTTCTACTCACTGAAGTACCCCCAACATCAGCATCTTTACCCACAGTAGTAGAAAGTTAGTTTTAGTCCGATCCACTCTTCTTTCCTTTTTCAGCATTTTTCGAGATCTTCTATTGAAATCTTCAGATCATCCAGTGAAAAAGAAAGCAGTAAGGGCAAATAAGAAAAGAAGGCAGGTATCTTCAGAATAATGAATTGCGGTTTAAGACGATTTCTGAGGAAGATGGAAGAAGAGAATGCGTATTACGAGATATTTTACGGCGATTCATTGACAACGGGGTTTTTTTTAACATAGAGAAAAAAGACATAGCTAAGTGAAGCTAACCAACTAAGCAGTGAAAGGCAAAGAAACAACCCAAAGAGCATCGCTATATTTCCCGACATTAAATCGCTTCCTTACTAACCTTTAATCTCATCATTTCTTTCTATAATCTCATCATTATCAATCCTTTATAAACATTACTACTGTTTAGTACATTATCATATTTTATCTATTTTCTCATTATTCTTTAACTTCACTCTAAGTGCAATAAAAGTCAAACTTTTTCCACAACGCAGTATCTATTGGGTGATGTTTAAGTACTAGTTTATAGAATAACTTTTTTCTGTTATATCTTGAATCTATGAAATGTAGACGATTCTTCTATTTAATCTTAATCTTATTTGTATAATTTAAAGGACTCTCAGACTCTTATAAACTCAAGCTACAATTTGTCTATAGTGATAATTATGAAACCTTTAGTGAAGAATACTACAGTGACCTCAGTAGACCTGTATCTAATGTCAGAACCAACACCAGTACATATTGAGAAAAAAGAAAAGCATGGGGCGTTATATACACGCATAATGGCAGCATTTGGATCAATCAAGAACAAAGGAGACGAAATATATTAAAAGCGAAATGTAAATTGTCTACTTCTCAAGGCTAAAAACACTTATTGAACTGTTTAGTCGCTCATTTCGCTCAGTTACCAAGAAAAGGGGTTAACGCAATAATATCCGATCTGAAGTCCAGTTTTAGTTCAGGTGGGGGACATCACTTTCGAGATTTTGGTGAATGGGCATTGAAGATTAACAGGAAGCGGTGAAATTATGAGCCAAGAGGAAGGGCAAATCAAGTGCTTTATTGATGGGGCGAATGTTGCGAAATATCCCCGAGGGAATGCGGTTACCCTCAAAAATGTCACAGCAGTCATAAATGCTTTGCATGAAGACTTCTTCGGCGGAACACCTGTTAATATCTATGTCATTCTGAAGCCGGTCTTCCGTTATCTTATACCCGAGTCAGAACAACCTATTTTTAATGACCTGGAAGATCAAGGAATACTTGTTCAAGGATTCCGGGGAAAAGGAGCTATAGATGACCGACTACTATTACGATTCGCGGCGGAATTTCATCAAGCTGGCCAAGAAGTATGGACAGTAACTAATGACCGGTATAAAGATCATTTAGCGGAATTCCCGTGGTATGAGGATTTCGCTAATAAGATTCAATATGTAATTATTGACAACCGTGTTAAATTCTATCCTTCCAAAAGAAGAGTTTCACAACAAACTATACCTTCTAAGCCCCAGATCCAAGAAAAATCTTCCTTATCGATTCCCGAACAATTACCCCAAACTGAAACAGAAATATCCTCGGACCAAGCCCTCAAAGAACAACTTATAATGGAAATAGAAAAAGCGGAACAAAATAGAAATCTTCAAGAGATTATTCTATTACTAAAAAAACTGTTACAGTTGAAGAGTCTTACTTCTGACGAAAAAAAACATTGGAATGGATACCTTACCAGCCTTTTGACCTTAAAAGGAAAGGATGAGGTCATTGCGTTAGGTAATGAGTTTCATACAACAGAAGATAGTTTAATAATCAATAAAGGACAAACATATAGCATGACTTCCGATACAGCTATACCTAGTCCCAAAAAGAGCCCGGTATTTTTCACCGAACAACCTTTAGATCTTCCGATTAAGGAAATAAATGTTGAAGGGATAGAGGGATATGATAGTGCCGCTTTAGTTGTTAACTACCAAAAAGAACGTCTTTATTTTTGGGGCTTGGGTTATAACCGACCAACAGTCTTTAAAGGGATACAAGAAGCTCAAAAAAGACAAGGGGAACGAGAAAAGGCTCTTGAGGTCGAGGTAGCGAAACAACAACGCCAGCGAAGTACACAAATACAAGAACCAACACAAAAACAATTAAAGAGTATTGATAAAACCATTTGCCCGTACTGTAATGAGAAATTTCCTACACAAGCCGTGAAGGAGCAACATATACGAGATAACCACAAAAGTTTTGTATGTTCGACGTGTAAAAGACGTTTTACTACACAACAAGGATTAGATGCTCATAAACGCAGTAAAGATCATTAATACGGATGACTGTCATCACTTTGTTAGTTTTAAATTCTTGAATTATTTCAGATTTTTACCAAGTAGTTAGTCAATATTCCTAATATAATGTGAATGAAAAGACTAGGGGATAATGCATTGTTAGAAGGTAAGTTGGTTCGTCTGAGAAGTTTAGAATTAACAGATCTAGATCGAATGACCGAGCTTTGGAATAATTGGGATATTCGTCGATATTTAATTTCCGTCATCCCAGCGTCAAGGGAGGAAGAGGAACATTGGATTCGATCAACATGGGAAAGGCGCCAAAAAGGAACGGAATATATTTTCGCTATCGAAACGTTAGAGGAGAATGAATACATCGGGAATGTAGGAATACATCAATTGAATTGGATCAACCGCTCTGCTATTTTAGGGATTGCTATTCTTGATTCTGCATTCTGGGGCCAAGGTTATGGTACTGACGCTTTGAAAACACTTCTTAGGTATGCTTTTGCATATTTAAATCTCAATAGAGTTGAATTAGAGGCTTTTGCAAGTAACGAACGAGCCCAACGAGCCTATAAGAAAGTTGGATTTATAGAGGTAGGTCGTCGGCGTCAGGTTAGATATTGGGGAGGAAAATACGAGGACGCGATTGTTTTAGACATACTCAGAGAGGAATGGGAAAGGAAGAATTTGCCATGATGTTATATTCTTATTTGTTAATGCCTTAAATTAGAATGGTCGCTCTGGAAGATCCGTTTTTTCGATTTTTTCGGCAATAAATCGGGCTATTCCTCTCAATGTCTTCTGAATCAAATCTTTTGAGCCTAAATCGAAGATAAAGTATGAAACGAGGAAAAAATCTGTTTTCTTCCCAACACGAAGAATACTCCAACCTTCATAGTGAGTACCATAGAGATCGGGGTTCTGAAGACGCTCTAAAATCTGCGGAGTAGCCAAAGTGTCAAGCCAGAGATCATCCTCAAAGGAAACAGACACCAATAAGTCGTAAAATAGTTTAGAAGGGGTTTTTGGAAGAATTTCTTCATAAGGAATGAAATCCAGAACTATTCCTTCATCTAAATCTCCTAGAAAAAGATCTAGTACTAAGACAGCTTTCATGCTTTTGAGCTTTTGTTGAATGAGTGCTTGATCCTCTTGGGTAATAACAGAAGGAAACGATTGTGTAAAGGTGATGATATTTTTTACGGCTTCTAATTTCTCTTGAGGAGGATTAAACTCGAAGATATCGAGATGAGGTTTTAATAGTTTGTTTACTTCTGTGATTTTTGTTTTAATATAATCTACATTATCAAAAAGGTCAGCACAGACAACATACCTGAGATGTTCTTCTTTTGCATCTTTATTTACAGGCAGAATAAGGATCCGAAGATTTTCTAACTGTGTGGTATGAAAACCCTTTTCTCCAGTACATTCGCGCGTGAAAGAACTTATGGCAGCAACTAGTCTGTAAATTAATTCTGGATCAAGTAGACTTGATTCTTCTTTGTAAATTAATCGTCCTACAACAGCACTAATATCCAGAAAGGCGACTAACTGTATCATGAGGGTGTCTCTTGAATTATTCTTCTCGATTTATAAAAGGCCTTAGCAGATGAAAAAAAGCAAGACTAGTTAATGGTAATCCAAACAACAGTGCTATGAAATAATTTCCAGGCCAAATTAGCCGGAAAGAGTACCTTTGTGTTTGAAAGGGGAAAAATAAAGAAACACCGCCGGTCCAAGGCCACATTGTCATGTCTAATAATAAATGAGAAAAACTTCCTAAGACTAATATAAAATAGGCTTGTTTGAAAGAATAATTAAAAAATAATGGTGATAACAAACCTGCAAGTAGCAAAACACCTATTATTGAGTGCAAAGAAAGATAAGAGAACTGACCTAACAATTGAACGGTATTATAGTCTAAAACATAAATCGCAATGCCGACATAATACAATTTTCGCACGTCCTGATACCGCGGTTGTCCTGCGAGATCAAAAATGCCGACATGAACGGTCACTGTATCGAGGTGTAGCGTTTTCACCATATAATCTCCAGAGATTCCGTTCCTAACGCGCCTAAACGGAAAATGGAGAAGTTTTTCCGTAACTTTTCGTGAAAAGAAGAGCAAAGAGGGAAGAAACCACCCTTGCACTATGTCAGCCTTGACTTTGTTCGAGGAAACTACCCCTATTTGACAAACGTAGAAGTTTTTCCTTAACATTTTGATCATTGTAGGTAAATGGTGCTTCCGATGACACAAAGGGAATTATAACTTCTTGCCAATGCTTCCCAAACGCTTCCATTTCACCAACATGTAACTTTTGTGATAAAGCACCTCATAGTAAGGGTAAAGCTTCCTTCTGCTTCTGGGTTAACTCAAGTTACGGCAAATTTCCTTTCGCTTCGTGCCTAAGCTAACCTCTCTGGCGTTTTTTATTATTATGCTGACGTGGTGGGGTGAATTGAGGGGTTTAAATACTCAACGCGCTACAATAGACTAGATAACATGTGAATACACTTGATCATACTTGAATACACTTTGAGTAACCTTATAGTCTAAAAAATAAATCGTAATAAGAAGGAAAGGTCTGCTAAAGTCTACCATAACTGAACCAGTCAACTACCCACAGACACAAGGGATCTGTGGGCTTGGAAGTGATTTCAAGCCCTGTTGATTAGCCTCAATCTTTCCTACAGGAAAGATAGTCCGTTACCTGCGAATGTATAGGCACTGGCGGATACTCCACAAGTCCGCCACTCTGCGGTCAGTGATTAAACATCGCTGCAGGGTTAGGCGAAGTGTTGCTGACAACTTAAGGAAACCGCCGGTACCAGTGGCGATGTGGACAACTCCCTTTGGGGAGCCAGGTTTTGTTTTAGCCTGATTAAAACTGTATGAAGAAAAGAAAAAGAACAAATGAATGAGAAAAGAACAATGAGTAAAGTCTTCGTTTTGAATCGCTATGGAAAGCCGCTAATGCCGACTACTCCACGGCAGGCACGGTTACTTCTCCACTCGACTAAAGCGAAGATTATAAGACATGAGCCGTTTGTAATCCAATTAAACTATGGCTCTAGCGGTTATAAACAAGCGGTTGAACTTGGAATAGATTCAGGGTATTTACACATCGGTTATTCAGCTATAACCACGTTAAAAGAACTGTTTGCAGGGGAATTATGCCTTCTTACAGGGATGTCGGAACGACTCTCTGACAAAAGAATGTACCGTAGCCAACGCAGACAAAAATTACGGTATCGAAAATCCCGATGGCAGAACCGCCGCAGAAAAGAAGGCCAGTTAGCCCCGTCTATTCAACACAAACTCGGCTCTCATTTCCGTTGGATTAGGTTACTATACGCGATACTGCCCATTACCAAGACCACTGTTGAATTCGCCAGCTTTGACATCCAAAAGATTAAAAATCCTGAGATTGAAGGGAAAGAGTATCCAAGTGGTGAGCAAACAGATTTTTGGAATCTTAGAGAATTTATTTTACACCGAGACAACCATCAATGTCAAAATCCCGCCTGTAAGAACAAGAACACCCAAAAAATTCTTGAAGTCCATCATGTAGGCTATTGGAAAGGAGATCGAAGTGATAGAGAAAGTAATCTGATTACCCTGTGTACCAAGTGTCATACGCCAAAGAACCATCAAGCGAATGGCTTTCTTCACGGTTGGGAACCGAAATTCAACTCCTTTAAACCCGAAACATTCATGTCTACTGTCCGATGGCGTTTAGTAAATACTTTAGACTGCCATCATACCTACGGCTACCTGACTAAAATGAAACGCAAGAAATTAGAACTCCCTAAATCACATGCCAACGATGCGTTTGTCATTGCTAATGGCACAACTCAAAAACGGGCTAACCCTATTGTGTTTGAACAAATTAGACGCAATAATCGGTCTTTACAGAAATTCTACGACGCTAAATACCTAGATATCCGTACAGGCAAGGTAGCACGCGGACAGGAGTTGTCCAGCGGCAAACGCACCCGCAACAAGAATTTGAACGAAGAGAACCTACGCAAATTTCGAGGACATAAGACCAACAAAGGACGCGTAAGCATTCGCAGACAACGCTACAAATTCCAACCCAAAGGTATTGTCCACTTTCAAGGCAAGAAATATCCGGTCAAGGGCATGCAGAACTACGGGCAATACATTAGGTTAGACGGACTAGCTAAACCTATTAAAACCGCATTGGTAACCCCTATCTGTTGGCGGAAAGGCATTTGTCGTGTAATTCAATCTGATTCTGCCAATTCATCCTTCCCACGCAAGCGATGAGCGGGATTTCTTGGCTATGGTTTATAAATAGCAGAACTCGCTGTTCGTGGGAGTGTTCTTCATTACTCACACCTGGAACAAAAAATAACACATAAGCTAAACCTAAATGGCTCAACCAGTCGGGCATGATTTCATTTCCTCCAATGGATTCCTCTTTTCAGATCAAGGCGATAATAAATGAAAAAAAGAACTCCAAGAATCCCTAAACCTATTAATGAAAAGCCAATTGCATACTCCCCGTGTATTTGATGAATTTTTGTTATTTGAACATACCTTTGTGTTTGTAACAAACTGATGCCTTGAATTGCAATAGTTGCTCCAATCGGTAGGCTAAATTCCTCTGATATATTTCCCTTAAAGGTATGTTTTCCATCTGTTAAATCTAAAAGGATAGATGAGCCAATTTTCGTTTTTTCTTTTATATCAGCTGTTAAATTCACTCTTAATCCTTCATAAGCATCACTATGTTGAATTAAGTCTTTAACATTTGTGCCATTCAATTTATTTGATGTTGGTTCTTCCCAAGGATTATAGATCACAGCAATTGTTCCATAAAGGGTGAGAAGCACTGCAAAAGCGATTACAATTGATGATCGGTTCATATTCTAATCAAAATTTATATTTTTTACCTCTAATTTAAATTTCTTCATTACTGCAAAGAAAAAATCCACCTTGGAAAGTTTAATGGAAAAAAACAGTTATTTTAGTCCTTTCATTTACAATCGGGGATTCAAAAAGTTACCACAATGTTTACAAAAAGACGTGTTTGGAACAATATCGTTTCCACACTTTTTACATGTAGCTCTATTATCTTGGCCATGTGATCGGTTAGTTTGTGAAGTTGAAACTTTCTCCTTATCTATGAAATACCAACCGCAGCTATTGCAAAATATTGAACCTCGTTCTACTTTTTCACGACAATTAGGACATGTTATTATTTCAGCCTTACTTTTAGCAGGTGCAACTTGAGCTACTTGAGCCTGTAAAGTCGTGGGGGTACCGCAATTTGTACAAAATTTACTGCGTGAATCAAGCTTTTGGCCACATTTGTTGCATTGAGGAGTTGTTGGAGTTAATTGAGTGAGATTCCTGCCGCAATTTGTACAAAATCTTGTTTGGGGGTGAATTGGGTTACTACATTGAGGACAGCGTGCGATTGTCATTTGCATATCTTCGTCCTTTTCGAATTTAACAGAGGCTAGAATTACTTTATTATGAACTTTTTTAAGGTTTTATTCCAAACCTGTCCGTGAAATCGTAGTCTCTAGTTGTTTCCAGATGGTATGCCTTTTGGGGGTCAATAAAAAGCTTAAAATAAATATTATCCCCTGTACGACGACTATTGCAGCACTAGGGCCAACATCGTGCGCATAAGCAAGAAGTAAGCCAATAACAGCAGACGAAGAACTAAAAACAATGGAATATATCATCATTGTCGTCATACGGGATGACAACTGATATGCAGCCGCTGTGGGGAGCACTACAAATGAAATGATGAGAAGACCACCAACCACTTGAATCGATGAAGTTAAAGAGATGGCGATCAGAAGAAGCAAAAGCATCCGAATAAATGTCACGGGGGTTCCAGCTGCCTCAGCAAATGTAGGATCAAAAGTGATCATTTGAAATTGTTTGTTAAAAGCCAAGATGATTCCTAACACTACTAATGCCACCACGAAAATCTGGTAAATATCGGTTTTTAACGCACCTAAAGGGTTTCCTTGTAGAAGCGTACCTGATGTCACTGGGTCGGGCATTAATCCGATTAATAACAGAGCCATACCAAACATAAATGAAAAAACAATCCCTGCTGCAACATCCGGTTGTATATTCCCACGAAAACTCGTCTCTTCGATAGCAACAGATGTTATCAAAGCAAAACCAAACCCGATGATCAATTCATTAACCCCGAGAAAAGCCCCGAGAGTCAATCCTGCAAAAGCTGAACTTGATACACTTAATGATAGAAAGGAATGACCTCTGAGTACTACAAATATTCCGACCACTGCAGTCATAATTGACACTATTAAAAGCCCAAGCAATGCTCTCTGCATGAAGCGATAACGAAACATGTCCATGCCCATGGTTTCAAAGATTTTCCTAATTAAGTCTCCAACTAAGATAATGGGCTCCATCAAATTAGACCTCTTTCGTTAATCTAAACAAGGAAGAAAAATCATAAGAAGTACCCATTTGTTGAAGTACCTCAGAGTTAAAGACGTCTACTGGTGTTCCAGCTGCAACAAGTCTACGATTGAGGAGAAGAATCTGGTCATAATGTAAATGAGGATTGATATCTTGTTCAATCACGAATATGGTGATTTGATTGCTTTTTCTAATTTTTTCGAGGAGTTCACAGGTTTGTTTTCGTCCTTCAGAGTCAATTCCCGTAAGTGGCTCATCTAAAAGTAATATTTGGGGGGTTTGAGCTAGAGCTCGCCCGATTAACACCCGTTGTTGTTGTCCCCCCGATAGAGATCCGAAAGGACGTCTTTCAATCTCCTCTAAACCCAATGCTATGACAATTTCCTTTACTAAGGTTTTATCAGATTTTTTTGGTCGCCAAGCTAGACGAAAACGGGGCCATTTCCCCATCATTATAACATCACGCGCTAGGATTGGCATTTCCGCATTAACTGTACTTCTCTGAGGGACATATCCTATGGATTGACGCTGTTTGCCTGTTGGGGTTTTGTCAAAAACGTTGATTTGTCCCTCATAGGGCTTTAATAAACCCAGGATGCCTTTGAAGATAGTAGTTTTGCCTGCGCCGTTAGGACCCAACACACCAATAAGATTCCCTATCTGTGACTGAAATGTAATATCTTCTACTGCAGGCTTCAAACTTGCTCGATACCTAAGGCTGACTCTTGTAAACTCCACGGCGGATAAGGAATTGATTCCATTTTCTTGTGGTGTCCCATCAAATCCATACAATGTCCTGTTTACATCCTGTGGTTTAGTGCTGTCATCGATGATCAAGGTTATTTTCCCTTTGTCCAAGATTCTTATTTTCTAGGGTTTTTTTGGAGATTGTGCCTTTTCTTAGATTCAAGTTTTAAATATCAAAGTAAGAATTCTTTTAACTTGTTTTGATACTAAATTTTCGTACTGCGTTTCCTTTGGACGTAGAAAATACCAATTAATGCATAGAAGAAAACCCCAAGAATTGTAAGATTCCACTCAAATCCAGGAATTTCATCATTGCTATTGTTTTCTTTTGGTGGCTCCTCAAGCGCTTTTATGAGGTCTTCAACGTTTTTCTGAATAATCTCAAGATAAGTCATACCGAGTATTGTATCAGAATAAAATATGACTTCTTTAGCACTAGTGTCTTCTTTAATTGTGCTTACTCCTTCGGGTTCAGGTCCTGGCCAGTCATTCACCAGAATGGAAATATTTTTGTCTTCAATAAGTGATATTAGATCCTCTATATCTTTCGATGTAACTTGAGCAGATGATATCTTTACCAATTGCCCTGCTTTTTCAAAACCGATCAAATCCAAGAGCAACCAAGATTGTGACGAAACTGTAACCACTTTTGTTCCTTTATAAGGAGCAGTTAATGCGGTGATATTTGCCACAAGCTGATCCAATTGATTCTGATATGTTAATAGATTCGCAGTAAAAATGGCCTCGCTCTCTGGATCCAATTGACTTAATTCATCAGTAATGTCTTCAACCATAGTCCGGATATTACGTGGGTCCATCCAGGTGTGATGGTTAATTGAGCCCAAGACAGGATCTTCACGCATAGTAATGTTTCGATTCAGATCTATTTGTATCAGGTCGGTATTTCCTGCAGCACTCAGGAGACCAGGTAACCAAGGTGTAAATGTGTATGATTGGGTGAGTAGGTATTCTAAATCGACACTGAATAAAATGTCAGCTTCAGTAACTGCTTTTGTTTCTTCTATTGTGGGGATGTATCCATATGGAGCTTCCATAGGTCCAAGGATGGCAGTAACTGAAATTTTATCATCGCCGATGATTTCTACAATGTGTTTCTCTAATTGTGAAATCACGACAACCTTGATGGTGTCCTGCATAGGTGTAAGCACAGTTTCGCTTGCTGATGCATTATGCCCAAGCGGAGCCAAAGCAAGAAGGATGAAACCGATAAATAAAAGTCCTTTTTTCATTGTTATCATCTCTTGTTTTCATTAGACATTTTCATATCTTTAGTATCTTAATTTCTTCAAAAACAGCCTGGTTGCGGCATTTTATGATATTACTATCATTAAACCCACCTATACTTATACTGAAGCAATTTTCCGACTGTAGTCATTGAATTCTAAGCAAATTTTATTCTAAATACTGGATTGACTTTTTTCTCTTAAGTGATTATACCCGTACTGTACGTACATAATAATACAGATAGTTATTTGGGGAATGGTTTGTTGAAACAGCTGTTTTGGCTTTTCACCGCAAAATAAAAATAATAACCTTAAAGCTAATAACTTGTTTACCTTTCACCCCAAATGCATTCCAAAGATGGAGTTGGATAATTTGAGTAGTAAAAAGAAAAGTTTTTTCGGAACAGCGCCCACAGCCATCCAGTTTCTATCATTTGCTGTGATTATTG
>JAEOTF010000214.1 GCA_016840025.1 Candidatus Hodarchaeota archaeon | reverse complement strand
CGGAAAAAAGTCGCACAGGTTTTTAACAAGTAAATATCTTCTTGCCCGTCCAGCAACTTGGCTCTAAACAATAATTTGACCTCGATTATCTGTTTTTCAGGGAAGTTAAGCTATCATTAGAGGTTACTAAATTTTCTTAGAAATCACCAATAATAAGTTTCTGAGAAAGCAAACTATCTCTTTTTTGAGAATAGGAATTATTAATTATTACCGAGAAAATTTAGTAGGGTTTCTCTCCTTTTAAGTGATTTCTTTCTGTTTTAGGTAGTTGCTCTCTTTTGCAAGGGTAATTTACCGCTTTTACTTCTCCCCAGTTTTTAATATGATTATTTCCCTTTTTTGTCTAATTTCTGTCTAGCGATGACCAATCAACTAAATCCCACCCACTACCTTCAAAATCGTAGAAAAATTCTGGATTTTCCGATTCATCCTGAATCCATGTTATGTGTAATCGTCCTTGTGAATCAACTGCGAGGAATGGACGTTCATTATCCTTGTTTTTCTCTTTGTAAAGCCAACCATGGGATTTAATGACCATGTTGGATCCTTGTTTGATAAAATGTACAAAATAAAGTCCAAAAGTGGCGTAAAGTGTGCCCTCGTGCCATTCAGCAAGCATTGTTTCATACATAGCTTGCTGCATCACAAAAACAAATTCTTTTTCTGTAATCTGGACAACACTAGACATTTGAATATTGCGATGAAGATTCATTCTTACTTCATCTGTTATTATCAGTTTTTGCCAATCACTCGCATTTCCACCATATAGTGTAAGATTTAGAAAGCCACCCCATGTAAGTCTGCTACCTTCCTCATCCTCTAACCAGTTTGAGTGATTATTAGGCTCAAGGGCAATTATCCCAATCTCATCGGAAGGCAATGATTTTGCATAGAAGTTACATCTATCACTGAACCATCCATCATATTTGTCAAAAGAGAAGTTGATATCTAAAGGTAGCGTTATGTTAAATAGTAATTCAAAGGTATTTGTATCAAAATAAAGGTTAACTAATGAAGAGGGAGTATAAATATGCTTTAAATTACTATCAGGAACTCTTCGCAGATATTCTGCTTTAATTTCTTGGGAATTAATTTGTTTAATTCCAAGAAAATCATCAGGGTATCTTATATTATCGGGAATTTCAATACTATTGACTAATTGGAATGTTTGAGAATTATAAAGCACTGCTTGATTAACAAAGGCTTTGTAATACCATTCAGTGATTTTATCAATTTCTTCTAATTCAGTATAAAGAACAGTTATATTAATGGAGTTAGGGGCAAGAATTGGATGTATGTCTAGTAATTCATTATTTGTTGAAATAAGTTTGATAGGTTTACTCCACGATCCGTTTTGATAGTATACAACATAATATAGAAAGTGTCCATATGAATAAAATAAGTGAATATCGTTTCGTTTATCTACGACTCCAGTAATCTGGCGGGGTTGGTCTTCTAATAAGGTTGGACAGGCAGATATTTTCCATCCATCTCCTTTTGGCGAAGAAAAGGCAGCATGGTTAAGCCTCACATTGTTATTGGTCCTACTTGCCCAGAAAACGTGAGGGTGATCGGTTGAATCCAGTAATAAATAAGGATCATAGTCCTCGTGATTATTATTAGTTATTCTTGCTTTAGATACAGAATGATCAAGTTCATTAAGAACAATAACCCCAGCTATCGGACCTATGGTTAGTATTAATATCAAAGCGCCTATCTTTGATTTTGAGCCAATATGATCCATTACAGACTGATACTTTCCAAGTGGCGTTTTTCTACAAACGGGTAAAAGCTTATTACTTTCCTTCATCTATCATCCCTTCCAATTTCTTAAAGAGTACCTCGCCTAATTCTGTGGGTCGTAATGTTGGATTAGGAATGGAGAGTTTTCTTTCTTTAAATTCCTGAAGTAATAACCTACGACATTCTACAAATTCCTCACAACGTTCACACGTTCCCTTGTGGTCGTACCATACTTGAACGTTGTTAATAGGAGAATATGTAATATACGCTTTTACGTTGAACAGACAACTGTAGCCACGTACAAATCCCAATTCTTCACTGATTATTTCTATCTGGATTTTATTCATAGTTGCAGCATTTTCTAGAATTGCTAATATCCGTTCATTCGCTCCTTTTAGAGCTTTACTAACTGCAGCTTTGGATATTTGTTTTTTTTCAGCGATTTCTTTACCTAATAATTGAGTTCTTCTAAGACTCCAGATTTCTATTTGAACAGGTGAGGGATACTTGAGAGAACGATAACCTAAAACCATGTCAATAAAAAATGGTTAACTGACATTTAAGGTTAACTATTTATGGTTAACTAGATTACTAAAAATCTTCTTAAATTTAGTTGATTAAATAAAAATAACCGTTATTGTGGAGAAAATGAAGGATTTGGCAAATAATAGTAACTAGAAACTATGATGAATCACTAACAACGCAATCTTGGTGAGGTTGAGTAGAAAAATAAGGTTCCATATCTACCGCTGAAAGCACTACCGAAATGAATCCTTCAAAGAAACAGTTTGTCCGCTCAGTAAGGCACAAAGTACATTTTACACAATCAAGTTGATACAGAGTCTCTTTTCTTTCGATATGTGTTCTCTCAAAGCGTTCTAGCAAGTAATCAACATTTTCAAGGAATTCTTCCTGAGAAGCCATGAATGAAAACTGTTCATTGGTTTTTTCAAGAAGTTTTGTACCCACTATGGATCCAAGGGATTCAAAATCATTGTCCAGAAAGTCATTCTCACTGATCAAACCATCGGAAAGTAGTAATGACACGAATTCGAGTTTTTTACCGAGAGGGAGGAGAATAAGATCTGCTTCTTGTGTAAAAGGCTTAAACATAGTAAGATTGATGATTTCATGGTTCCAAAGAATCTCGGGGAAACACTCAAAGAATTTTTCTTGGAGCGCTCTAAATTCATCTCTACAGAGAGCAGGAGAAATGGTTGAATCTACAAAAAGCACAAATATAAAGTTTTCTGTCTTTTTAAAAACCACTGAGGTCTTCTTCATTTGAATGAAGTCAATAGAGTCGTGTTCTACGGTTGCGATGAATGAATGAAGCGCACTAATGTATCCTGCCCGTAATGCTACGTCTGTATTGTCGGAAGACCTGTACTGCCGATGAAAAAGCAGTGCACCGCTTTCAAGTATAACGAAAAATTCGTGAATCACAGTTAAGTCCTCGTTATTACTAAGAGAGTATCTTTACTTTAGTAAAAAAAAGTCTAAAGAGAGAGACATGTAAATGAAAACGACAATAAAATGAATTTAAGTGCGAATCTGGGTTCTATTCAAACAATAATGGGACATCATACCAATAAGTGTAGAATCAAGTTGAAAATAATTTTGAATTATGATCGTTGATCGGAACCTCGTAACATACTTAATAATAAACCTATTAGTGCTATAATAGCGAAAAAGATGAATGTTATGCCCATAGCTTCAGAATAACTTCGAGCGAAATCGATTACCATCGGGTCAGGAATTTCATCGTCACCTAACAGTGTATAAAAAATGCTAGAACTTAGTGTAATACCTAAAATAAATCCAATATTGCGTGCTAATCCTACAAATCCACCGACCAAGCCTAGTTTGGGTTTAGGTGTTGCACTCATGATTGAGTTGCTATTTGGGGACGTAAAAAAAGCCATTGCACATCCAGCAAGTCCAGTGATGATAATGAGATAGATCAGATTAGAGTCTGGATTTAGCAATATAAGGGCGAAGCATGTGATAATCAATCCGAATGCCCCACAAGAACTCAAAATGCGTGCGTCATGCTTCTCCGAGAGAAAACCCGCTATTGGTCCAACAAAAGACATACACACTGGCATGGCCAAGATCATCAGACCCGTTTCCGTCTGTGTCATTTCTCTTATGTCTTGATAATAAAAAGGAAGTAAAAAGGAGACTGAATTGAGCGAAGCATATGCAAAAATCGCAGCAGCAATCCCGAAAGAGATTCTACGATTTCTAAGAAGTGATAAATCAAGAATAGCATTTTCTGTCCGCTTTTCGATTGGAATGAGCAATATTATTAGAATTAGAGAAGAGAGAAGTAGGATTATCCCTATGAATCTCATATTTGTGTTCTGACCCATTGTTAAACCTAGAACGAAGAAAGAAAGAGCGCTAGCAAATATTATAGTCCCATAGATGTCGAGGTTCATATTTTTGCGAGCTGGTATGGATGGGATAATGATTTCAACACTTAGAATTCCAATGATCGCTATTGGAACATTCACAAGGAAGATACTTTGCCAACCAAAAAATTCAGTCATCACCCCTCCCAAGAATGGTCCAATGGATAGTGCAGAAGCCACAATCAGCGAATTCAAGCCAATAGCTCGCCCACGATTTTGTGGTGTTGTATAATGTGTAATTATTGCGATACCGTTGGCCATTGTAGCTGATGCGCCAAGTGCTTGAATAATCCGTGCAAGAATTAGCATAGGAAGTGTCCATGATAGGGCACAAAAGAAGCTGCCGAGACCAAATACGAAAAACCCGACCTGAAAAACTTCTTTATTGCCATAGCGGTCACCTAACTTCCCTGAAAAGCTAATAAGACTTGTTATAACAATTAAATATGCTAAAGTAACCCATCTTACTTCCTCGATAGTAACAGAAAAATAGTCACGCATGGTTTTCAATGATATATTGACAATAGAGCCGTCTAATGGCGCCATAAAGGTTGCAATACCGGTTGATATTATAAGTAGACGAATAGAAGGCGTATAATCTGGATCTTGGCGATATTTCATCAATAAATTCAATTGTGTGACCTCACAGAATCGCATTAAGACGAATGACAACGAAATTTTGTTAAAAACACATTAAGAAGAATGAAAAGGACTGCTCTTCAGAGTTACAAACAAGCCCCATACACGTTTAAAAAGGATAGCGAAGTTGATGTCCGAAGCTACTGATATTCTCATTGTTGGTGCGGGAACAGGAGGTTGTAGTGCTGCGATTTCCGCCGCTCACAGAGATCTTACAGTGACACTGGTCGATAGAAAACAGAAATCTCTCATTGGTCGCAAAATATGCGGTGACGCTGTCAGTAAAGCCGCGTTTTCGTATATTAATGAATACATTCCCTTTCCTGAGCCAAGTGGGGCGGAATTGCTACAAGAGGTAGATGGAATTGAACTGATTACCTCAAGTGGCGATAGCTTATTGATCGAGGGAGGTGATAAAGGAGAAGGCTTTGTCCTTGATCGATACAGCTTCGGTCAGCGACTTCTTAAGGCTGCACTTGATACAGGCATAACATTTCTCCCCAACTGTCAAGTTGATAAACCTCTTATTTCTCAAGATACAGTCAATGGTGTAACCTGCAAAATAAATGGTCAAAAGAAGCAGCTTAGAGCAAAACTTACAATAGATGCCACTGGTTCATCTGGAATTCTACGAAAACGGCTTCCGTCCGATGTCCTTAAACTTGGGTATATGGAACAGGATTATGCGAAAATGGACATTGGCTTTGCTTATCGTGAGATTAGAGACTTAACGCAAGAAATACCAAACCCACGCATTTTAAAACTCTATTTTTCTCAAAAGCATTTTTATGGCGGTTATTTCTGGTTATTTGCACGCGGGAAAAAGTCAGCAAACATTGGACTGGGCGTTATACCGGTGGGAAACTTCATCCCGCCTCGAAAAATACTCCTTGAGTATGTAGCTACACAACCACTGTATGAAGATTCTACTGTACTTGAGGGAGCTGCGCGTCCTCTGCCATTGCGCCGTTTAAATGACTCCTTGGTGACAAATGGATTAATTTTGGTCGGTGATTCAGGAGCAATGGTAAATCCGATGAATGGAGCAGGCATCCAATCTTCAATGTTATCAGGGGCGATGGTGGGGGAAACGCTTGAAGACACTATCAAAGATGGAGATGTTTCCGTTCGTGGGCTTTGGCCCTACAATCAAGTTGTTCATAAGAAAATAAATTCGATTCATGCTCCGATGGAATTAATTAAGAATACATTCTTACCTTTCTCTGATTTTCAACTTTCTCTACTAATTAAAAATCAAATTATCACCCAAGAAGATATCCGTGCTACTCAAAGAGGTACACCGATCGATTTTGGATTAAAAGCATTGTTGAAACGGTTATATCGAGGGAAACGTATTCCCCGCGCTCTACTAAAACTAAGGAAAGCGGTTAAACAAATGGTCTGGCTTAAAGACCACTATATAACCTATCCTAGTTCCCCAAAGGAGTTTGAAAAGTGGCGAGCAGCCTTGGACTACATCTTTCCAAGAAAAAATCCAGAATAGTTAGCCAACATATCAGGTAGAAGCGGTTTCTGTCACTTTAGGAGAGGTTAATTCACCAAACCTAAAATCAATGTCCGTTAGGATAATTTTACGGAGGCGAGCACTCATTCTTTCAAGGTTACTAACAATACCTTCCGCGTAGATAGCGACACGGGGCGATAAAATCTGCTCAACTCTTCTCGTTAAGAGGGTACAACGACTGTGAAGCGCTTGCGCTTTGATTTTCAGGTTTAAAAGCCATACAACCCTTTCCATTACTTCTTTTTCCTCTTGTTTTTCTAAAAATTCGCGAAAGAGGTTTATCATTTCTTCAAGTATTTTATGTACTCCTACATTAGCATTACTATTTTGTTTAAAGATTTTATCGACTTCAAGATAACTCTCTTCTCGACCAGCTACTTGTTCTTCTCTTTCGAGTTCGAACAATCGTCGAAGATGGAGACTAGCCTGATGGAGGTGATCCATGAATAGCTCTAGTTGATTAACCATTAAATGAATCGCCAAAGCTTCAACTTCATTACGAACCCCAAAAGAATCAATAGCTTCAGTAGTAAAGAGAATACTGGTCACATAGATACAATCACGAATTATCTCCTTGCTGCTAAGGTCTGTAAATTTCTCCTGCCAATCAATGTACTCTAAATCGGATTGAACAGAATCCCAATCATTTAATAGTTTTTCTGGGGAAGTTTTGAGAAGAATCTGAAAACTCTCAAGCACCTCAAGGATACCTTGACCCATGAATAAGATTTTGGAATAAAGTCCTTTTTCATGTCTTAAAGCTACACGAGCGCCTCTAAACCGTAAGATCAGTGATTTTCCAGCATTTCTTTGTCCAACAAAGTCTCCCCCCGAGAATCCTTGGACAAGATCACGAACTTGATTGATAATTTCACGGGAAAAGCGAGTTTTTGATCTTAATGCCAGTTGACTGAACCCAGCAAGATAGTACCCATGAATAGCGGTTTCTAGCTTTTCCCACAGAATTTTTTCACTATCTTCAGAACTAGCTTCATACTCTTTTAACAGATCAACGTCAAGAACACCTTTCAAAGGTGTTCCTACTATCCCTGACTCACCACTAACTAAAAAGGCGTGTTTCCCTTTAGGAATAAGACAGACAGTCTGTTTTCGTGGATTTCTTTCCCCATCCATCAATATCTGTTGATCTTCAAGCCATTTTGAGCTAATATGGATGCCCCAGCGGCCTTTACCCATCGAAGAGCTCATCCGGACTACACGTGTGAATCTTGGTTTTTTTAGCGGCATATCAAAAACTCATCTCATTGAAAAAACAAGTAAGCAAGAGCATTTAGATTACTACAAACAGAAATATTGATCCCCCTTTTTTATATTTTCAAAATCTTGTTTATATTTTTGTAACTTAATCTTAAGAATCATCACTCTAAATTGAGATGGATTTCTTTTAGGAAGCAACACGTATGGAAAAATTCTTTTCTCCCCCAAAAATAGAATTACTGGATTT
>JAEOTF010000213.1 GCA_016840025.1 Candidatus Hodarchaeota archaeon | reverse complement strand
ACATATGTTCTTATTAGGTAAAACGATACAGGTTTATCCGTTTTTGCGTTCACCTCGCAACAAAGAAGTGAACATTGACGAATCAACAAAAAATTATTTTAATTGTTTGGAAGGCGGATTACTATAGTTGTTCTAATAATGGTGAAATGAATGATACTTGAAAATTTAGGTAAATATCATGTTTGGGCAGGACAAAGGATGAGAGAGATTCTCAATGAGCTGACAGATGATGAATTTGCTCGGGACTTAGGCGAACCATTCGGAACTGTTCGTGCTATGACTGAACATATCGTTCTTGCACTTGAGATATGTTTTGCTATTGTTAATGACGAATTGAACACATTTGAGGAAAGAGCTTCATATATTCTAAGATTAACGAATCAAAACCTCTTAAAAAGATGGGAAGAACGGGATCAAGATCTAGCTAAGGGATTTGCAAGTCATCCCACTGGTAGTGTGGAAGTAGGTCATTTTCCCACTCCATTTTCATTAAATCTTGCTGATTTCTATTTTCAATATGTCAATCATACGACTTATCACAGAGCTCAATTGATCTTTGCATTAAAAATGCTGAACAAACCTACGGTCGGAACCGATTACCTATTTTACTTTGATGAATTAAATCAACAAGCTTCTGAATTAACTTAACAATCCTAAATAGTTATGCAATTAGTCATTCAAATAATGAGAAGTGTTCTTTCATGAGCCACTTGAAATTTAGATCGGTAACAACATATCCTAAACGAGTGGATGGTACAGCAGTGCTTACTAGGCTCATCGATGGTCTAGGATACCGCTTTTTTTGGGCAACGGAAGGATTGAGAGAACAAGATTATAATTTTTACCCTGGGAATAACTGTAAAACCATCGGTGAACTCATAAAGCATATCTGGGGGTTGGTAAACTGGATCCATCTAAATATCATAGGGCATGGGAATGATAAGGAGCGTCCAAAGGATATAACAGTAGAACGAAATCATGTGTTAGATGTTCTCGGTACACTTCGTGACTATTTTCAAGAACTTAGTGATGATGAGCTTGTATCAATCACAATAGAAAAAAAACCCTTCTGGCACCTCATTAATGGTCCTTTCTCCGATGCACTCACACATGTAGGTCAGATAAACTCATTCCGACGTTTAGCAGGAAATAAAACCCAAAAATGCTCTGTTTTTACCCTTAAAGCTCCAGAAGATAACAAATGAAGTAAGTTACAAATAGCTTACATTAAGCTTGATTGGATTGAATTAAATAGTTCAGTTAAATATAGGAACAGACGCAGTAGTGCTCACACTCAAGAAAAATGAGTAGAATTTTTCCAATATCAGCAAATGATCGTAACAATTCACAACAGATCAGAAATTGTAGGTAGCTTAGGAACCTTCCAGCTATCTTGATTAAAATCATACATATCTGCTCTAATCCATGGCAATTCACCTGAATGTAGCCTTTTAATTCTCCTTATTGAATATTTTTGGAGAAGGTCTGGCGATAAATCAAGTGAATAGAGTTGATAGACCTTTTCGCGTTCCCATGTCCGAATTTCCTCGTTAAAAGGTAGGAAAGACTCTAAACGGGCATACAGATATTTTTTCGCTTCTGTATGTAACTCCAATTCTGGACCTTCTATCATAAGAGATGGACTGAATAATATGGATGAATAGAAATATCTTATTAATATTTGGTTGGAAAAGAGTCTAGCTGCCATTCGTCGCGTTTGTTCTTCTCGTAGTCCAAATAAAATCCCCAAATCCTTATAAGGAATTAACTGGTCCGATGTCGCGGGGACACGTGCCTTAGAAAAGACAGTAGGTATAAGATATGTCTCAATAATTCGTATAATGTCTTCCGTTATTTCAATCTGGTCTTTTGTATTTATTAAAGTGACATGAAAGATTTTCTGTTCCTCTTCTGAGGTTTCTTTCTCATGCCAAGACTCTTTGTGAAGGATATTAAAATTCTGGTAAATATGACATTCAATTTGACGATATAATCGAACTCTATTATCTATAGCCCATTTGAACAGTTGATCCTTTTCCTCAATAGGATAATGGAATCGAAAGGAAATTCGTTTTGGCCCATCTAAATGTTGATTGAGAGGGGAAAGGAAATCAGAACGAATAATAAATGGTTTAAGGAGTTCCAAAAACTGGTAAATTTTCTCCTCATTCTCTATTTCTACTTCAACATAAAGATGATATAACCCAAGAGCTTCTGCGGCTACTATACAGCCCAGAGTTATTTCAAATTTGGTTAAATACTCTTCTACTTTCTTATGGGTCAAATTTTGCATTCCTGCTAGCCTTCTGATCGTTACACCACCTCGTTGAGATTGGCACACCTTAGCAAGCGTATAGAGGAACTCTATATCCTCTTTAGGTATTCTTGGCAAGGGGAATTTTGTAGATGAATCACTACATAATTGGTTGAGGTCTTGTTCAGAGATCCCTCTTCGCACAGTTCGCATTAATTGACGAAAAAGCTGAAAAGCAATCTCTTTTTGATCAAAAAGCAGATATACGTGTAGTTTCCATGCACACCAAGCCAATAATTCCTTTCTTGGTTCATACTTAAATGATCCCTTATCCCATATCTCATAAATCTCGAAAAATAACTTTTCACTTTCTTCTTGAGAGAGTGAATAATTTCCCATAATCCAAGCTATATTTAATAACGATTTTTGAAGATGAGACGGAGCGGATGGGATGATTTTGGTAGTAAAAGTCCAAAGAGCCTCTTTAAAATCACCATAAGAATAAGTCATGGAGATCAATTATTATTATATTATTCATTATAAATTCTTTTCTCCTTGTTCTTAACCCCTTCCTCTGGTAATTGTAGGGTTTTTTTTCCCCCTTAACCTCACACAGAAAATAATATAGTATGGTATAGAAAAAAACTGTTAAAAGTTGGTTATTTATTATGGTGGACCTTGACCTGGACCAGTAGGTGGCTGATTTTGATGATTCATTAACAAATTAATACACCTCAAAATTGTGTAAGAATTTGTTAATTATCTTCTAAATTAAATTGAAGTAGTATTCCAATATTACGTACATATTAACAGTCATAACACGCAAATAATAGTAAAATACCCATGTTCTGTAAAGTCTTTATTAGGAGTGAAAAAGATAAGAGGAAAAAAAGAGAAAGAGGGTTCTGGGTGATTTTAGTGATACATTACATACAGCTCGCTCACGTAAGCAGTGAATAGGCCAATCCCTTTGATAGTAATTAAACACACAAGATAGCTAGAAACTCCGCTTACTTTTCTTTTTACTACATTTTATACTTCTATAATACGAATGGAGTATGAAAGAATATATCCGTCGGATGTTTGCTTCTTCTTATGTAACATAAACTTCCCATCAACATTCTTTTGACAAATTATGTCAGATGATCACGCTGTCAAATGTCACTATTTTTGAGGTATCGAAATGGTACATAGCCTTCCTCGAACAACAAAAACCTTCCAGATGTTTATTCTCACATCTATGATTATGATAAATTTTGCTTTCCAATTCATAGTGCTTCTAAGGATTAAAGTCTTCATCTCTGATCAAGGTCTTCTAAGCTATGCATTCATTATTAGTCTGATTACTTTCTCTGCATTCTTTAGCCGTCCTTTCGTTGCTTTTATAGCTGATAATTCTAGGAGGAAAGCTTTTGGGATTGCAGCGGGTAGTTATCTTACTGCTCCTCTTATGTTAGTTTATGCGAACTTCCTTCCATTGGTTTGGCCACTTGCTCTGTTAGAAGGATTGGGAGATGCGGCACATCATTCAAGTCTTCGAATGGCATATTATGACATGGGCTCACAAACGAGGAAGGAGAGTATCACCAGTTCTTGGTATTTGGCATTTACAGGAAAAATCTCTATTATTGCCTCCTCATTATTTATCTGGTTTTTTTATTCACCTTCGCACAATATAGCCCTCTATCTATGCATTTTTACAGCATTGTTCACTGTTTATGTTGCATTAGGATTTTTAGGCTTGTTTAATCCCGAATTGTCAAAGAAAAAGGATCAAAGACTCTTAAAGTCCCCAAAAAAGCCCTCTAGCATCAATAAACTAACTGGTTTTCACGAATTGAATAAAATCCAGCTAATCATAATCATTTGTTATGCCTTATACTTTTTCATTATCGGATTAGCTAATACTTCACTCAATGGTGTAAAAGATGCCATCTTTTATGACCAGCTAGCTTTTGCAAATATTGCTCTTGTATTTGGGCTCTTTGAATTGGCCAGTCTTATAGGTTCTTACATAGTCTATCACCATGAAAAGGAAAATCGGAAGAATTATCTCAGTGTATTACAAATCAGTCTCATTATCATCATCATGGAAATCTTCAGTATAGCCTATCTCTTAGATTTCAAGCCAATCTTCTTTATAACTTTGGTAATGATTAGTAACTTGTTAAGTGGAGTTGTCCAGTTAGTGATCGAATCTACTTGGCATCATGTGTTAGACTCTGAGATGAGAGCAAGAGCATCAGGGATCTTAGGAGTTATATCTTCTCTTGTTACCTTCACTCCCATCCTTGGAGCGTGGATTTATCAAGAATATGGAGTTCAAATTCTAATTATTCTTGTTTTAATACTGAAAGGTGTTAGTGTCATTATTTTTACTAGCTTTTACTTTTGTTATGAAAAAGATGTATTACAAGAAGAATTTGTACCACAAATCGTAGTAGTTCCTTCCTAATGAATTGTGTCTGAAGTAACAGTATTCTGCCTATCGAGTGATATAGACCTATTTTCTTATTTGGACATGCATGTGTTTGAGAGGTTACCCCAAATGCCATTAAACTTATGATACATATTAGAAATATTACAACTAATTCGATGCAGAAGAACATTTAACCATGTTTAACTACCTTTAGCTATGTTTGATGCGTACTGTACCTTTTATTCCTATATTTTTTCAGCTTACTAGAAAATTAGAGGGTTCGTATTATGGTAGTTCAAGATCGTACCCAGATTTTACCTGAGAAGAACTTACCGAATGCTGAAGAATTAATAGCACAAGGAAGAGAGTTAGGTCAAGACGTTATAGCAGGCTTATGTCCATTTCTCACTGTTAATGATGTTAAATCGGAATATGAGTATAAGCAAAAGATGATAGAAAAAGGAAAAGTGATGCTTCATGCTCAGATTGGTTATCGTAGTTTAAAAAAAACACAACATGCCTTCATCGAGATATATGATCAATTAAACATGGCAGGTTATGAGGTAGATCGCTATGGGATCTGTTTGGATTGGAGCATGGGATATCCTGCCGAAATACGAGGAAAAATGCCCAAAGGAACTGGCCTAATTTTAAATAAGCCCGAAGACTTCAGTACTTTAACTAAAGCCGTACCAGTAGCGCCACATTTCGGAGATTTTATGATCGGTACACCCGCAGCAGTTGAGAATACCGTAGCAGCTTTACGTGCTGGAGCAACAAGCGTCGGTAATTTAGGTCAATATTTCACTTTTCGAATGCCCCACTGGTCTGATGATGTTGGTACTACTGCAGAAACATTAAAGGCTCTTGTATTGTGTTCAGTTCAACCCGTTGAGATCATGATTCATTCTAATCTGGATGATGGGTTTGCAGCCCTTTTTTGCGACATGTCATGTAGTATTGGCGCTGTACTGATTGAAAAATATATTATAGAAGAGCTGATCGGTGGATATGTTGCTCATTGTTATGGGCATACATTTTCTGATCCCTTAACGCGGTTAGCATTTCAAAGAGCCTTAGTTCAAGTGACAAAAACACCTGGGAGCATGGTTTACGGGAATACTACAATCTATGGAGCTCATGAGATCGAGAACTATGCAAATCTCGGAAGTTATCTATTAGTTGACGTAATTGCTCAATTAATGCATCCAACTGGTCATGGACTCAATCCAGTTCCAATAACCGAAGCCCTACATATCCCTGAAGCCCACGAAATTATTGCTGCACATCGTTATGCAAACCAGTTGATTCAACGAGCTGAAGGGTTCAAAGAGGTATTCGACATTAACGCAGTAGATCGATGCGCTAAGAGACTAGTGGAAGGCGGTAAATTATTCAAAGACCGTGTGATCAATGGACTAGCTGAAGCAGGGATTGACATTACTAATCCATTTGAGTTATTACTCTCTATCCGAAGGATTGGAGCTAGAAAATTGGAAGAATTCTTCGGTCCAGGAGAACAATCTAAGGATGAAATTCGGGGAAGAATCCCTGTTGTTCAGGCAACAACCCTAAATGTTCTAGAAAAACAAAGTGAAGAAATAATTGCTAATTTGGATAAAGACACTCATGAGAAGATAGAAAATGCGGGGTTCACTGCTTGTTCAACATGTACCGACGTGCACGAGTACGGGAAGTTACTTGTCGAGGAGGTACTCAAGCGAGTCGGTGTGACAGTGATAGATGCAGGCGTTAGTGTCGACCCCAAAGTTGTTATCGATCATACTAAAAATGCAACAGTAGACTTCATAACAATCAGTACATATAGCGGTGTTGCCCTTACTTATCTCGAAAGCCTATACAAGGAAATGAAAAAAGTTAATATGAATATACCTGTCTTTATAGGTGGCAAACTGACACAAATCATGGAAGAATCTGAATCCAGTATTCCTATTGATGTTAGTGAGAAGTTACTCTCTCTTGGTGCTATAGTATGCATAGAAATTGAGGATATGTTGCAACACCTAAGTAAAATTACCGAGGTAGAAATAAGATGATAGTTCAATGATATTGCTGTCAGCAATTATAACTAACGAATTTTCTATAAACGACCTTACCTAACTTCTACCCAAAGATGATTTTAACAATCGAATAGCCTATGAAGAGGAAAAAAATAGAGAGGAAAAAGATTCAGGACTTAAGAATCATCATAAGCATATAAAGTCTAACTACTCAAATAAGAATCATTTTTTTATAGAAAACCATCTCCCTATATTAAAACTAATTGGAATAGCCACAATAAGTGCTATTATAAAAATCAAGTTAAGCCTTCCCAACTCATCAGCACTAGAAGGCGCTTCCATATATTCAATTACCGTCATATAACGGTTTGTTACTCTGAAAGTACCATGATCAGCATCCGCAGTTGCGCCACGAATCTCTACATTCATAGTTTTTGTTGATGGACATAGATAAGAAATGTGACCGGTCCATTGCGTATAATAGGTACCATTTACTAACCCCCACCACGAACCATCACTTTTAGATCCGGCGTCAACTGTAACAGAAAATATGGCTTCATAATAATGAGCAGGGTTCCAAATATTTAACTCAAACAGAACATGTAAATAATTACCCGCAGTAACGTGGATACTAATGTTCATATCATCAATTAGCCTTACAGGGGTGGTATTCTCTATAAAATCATCATAAGTGTTTGATGCGGTCTTTACTTGCTTGATGACACCACCATTGGGAGGATGCCAGTCTAAAGCAGCTACATTTTGATTTATTGGACTTAAAAACGCCAAACAAAATGCCAATCCTAGAACTAAGTTCTTAATTCTCTTCATTTATTATAACCATCCTAGAGTATAACAATTCTAATTTTAATTCCCAGTACCTCTTGTTTCACATGTTACAAAACAGGTGAAATTATCAATTTATCTATAATAAGAAATAATCATATAAATTTTCGGGTACTGCTTTATATTACCCAGTTACGACAGTTGCTCTGTTTTTCTGTAAAATGAAACTATTTACAATCTCTTGGAGCAATTGTATTAAGGTAAAGGTAGCTGCAGTACCTAAGTAACATGGCTGAGGAGCAAAACTAATGATAGAAAGGATTGGTATAATTGGTGTTGGACACTTAGCTAGCTATCTCGTAGAGGGGTTAAGACGAGTAAGTCAAGAAATTGATATTACCTTGTCTCCCCGAAATCGTGAAAGAACACAAAGATTATCAGCTAAATTTAATGCATTAATTGCCACAAACAATCAAGAAGTTGCTGATAGTGCTGATCTCATCATTTTGAGTACACGTCCTGAAGACTCTGTGTCTGTCGCCACGGTCATTGATTTTCATCACAATCAAACTGTTGTTTCCGTGGCAGCTGGACTTCCTTTGGAAGCTTTACGACCAGTTATAGAACCTGCTATACTTGTCCGGGCATTACCTATTTCTAGTGCAGCTATCAATCTCAGTCCAACCTTATTGTACCCTGATAATTCTCGGGTTAGAGAACTCTTTTCGCTTCTTGGTCAAGTTCTCATTTTACCTGAAGAATCCCTTTTTACGCCTGCAAGTGTTATATCGGCTTTCTACGGTTGGATTTATGCTTTGATGGATGAAACAATAAAATGGACCACTAAAACAGGTGTATCATCTCAAATTGCAAAAAATGTTGTTCTAAGAACTGTTCAAGGAGCAGTAGAAATGAGTCTAGCCAATCCAGAGCAAGAATTATCAGATATCTTCACCACACTAGCTACAAAAGGCGGTATTACTGAACATGGTTTACATGTTTTGAAACAAAGAAATGGATTAAGTGCGTGGACTGATGCCCTTGAAGCGGTATATCAACGTCTTCAAACAGTATCTTAGGATCAGTCACTAATCCCTACTTACCAAAAGTGTATGATTTTTCCTTTTTGCTTTAATTCCATATAAAACCCAATTATCCGTATAAAGTAATCAGATAAGACTAAGTCAATAAGGTGAATAAACTGGTTAAGTGTCAAGAGTTATCTAGAAATTTGTATTCAATAACGTGAATAGTTCTTTAACTCCGTTCTACCAAATTTAAAAACCCATTGTAGCCTTATTCGTGTTTAAATGGAATAATATGAACTGGAATATCCGTTGAAGTAATTACAGAATGTGAAATTGATCCTAAATAATTTTTATTATTCATTCCTAAATCTACTGAATCTCCACGTGCTCCCATAACTATTATTTCCTGTTTCATTTTATGTGCAACCTCTAATATTTTGGCTGCAGTAGATCCTCGCTCTATTATACTATCAACAGTTAGGTTAATCTCTAGAGCCCTTTTTTGTTGTCTTTCCATGAAAATCTTAGCTTCTTCTTTTAGTTGGTCAACTATTTCTTCTTTGGATTTTTTCAGGTGCCTTTTTAAAATTGCCACTCTATAATCATCTATTACGTAAAGTAAAGTTATTGGTAAATCTAACTTCTTAGCAAGATCAAATCCTTTCATAGCAATTTCATCAGAATGATGACAAAGGTCTAAAGGTATTAGTACTCCAGACATAACTACTTACCTCTAGAGTTTTATATGGTGTGCTTATTTATTTAATTTACTAATAATTCTAAGACTAAAATAAATAATGAATTATTCTAAAATAAAAATTGTCTCCAGCCAACTTAGACGCTCTTTTATTTGTTTAAATGATCTATGTATGAATCTTCTTTGGAAATTAACCCATCTACTTAGATTTCCACATTCTTGTCGTTAAAAAGAAAATTAATCCTATGATAACAAAAAAAACATCAAAACCTGGCGAAGACCTTGACTCAGTTGTTGCTTCCTCTGAGGTTATATCTGTTGTTGTACTTACTGCAGTAGTGCTAGTACTAACAGCTTCCTCCCAAATCTGAATGATTTCCAATCCTGCTTTATTATCTGCTAAAAAGGCAAAGTTATTAGATACATAAACTCCTCGTGCTTTTCCTCCGTCATTATCTGAATATGTCCCCATTTTGGTTGGTTGTGTGTAGTCCTTAATATTTAGAACCTCTAAACCGCTCTCAGAATCGGCAATAAAAGCAAGGTCTTCAATAACATGAATGTCAAAAGCAGATCCCCCATCATTGAACTGTCCCACTTCTTGTGGATTCCTAGGGTCAGAAATGTTAAGGATCTCTATCCCGTCTGTGTAATCAGCTATGAATGCAAGATCATCAATAATCTGTATGTCAACTGCATAGCCGCCATCAAAAAACGTTCCTATCTCAATAGGATTAGCAATATCGCTAATATTCAGAATCTTAAGCCCATTAGATGAACATACAAGATAAGCTAAATCTCCAATCACTTTTACATCATTTGCTTCTTCTACTACATAGGTTATCAATTTAGAGGGTTGTGATGGGTTATGAATGTCCAGAATCTCTAGTCCATCTGTATAATCCGCTACAAATGCAATATCATTAACAATATCAATACAACTTGGATCTCCGCCATCAGAAAAGTAACCTAACTCCACAGGATTTGTAGGTACACTTATATTTACAATTCTTAAGCCATAATGCATATCCACAAGATACGCAATATCGTCATCGATAAATACCTCGTGGGCAACCCCACCAGCGGTATATTCTCCTAATTTGGTAGGTTGAGAGGGATTACTAACATCTATCAACACTAAACCCGCATCATTATCCGCTACATGGGCAATATTTCCTACAACTTCAACATCCCAAGCTGCACCTGTTTCAATCTGGCTTATTTCTGTAAGTATTAATTGATTCTTTGTTTGAGAGCCAATATAGTTGAACACGCCAGTATTCAAAAATAGAACAATTACGATACTTCCAAGTACTAACAGTTTATTTTTTTTCATAATAAATTCACCTTAGGCACTATAGGGTGGTTGTTTCCTTGATCTCCTCTTTCTTATCCTCAGAAATAAGAATAAACAAAGAACAACTGGGAAAATTTCAAAACTTGGAGAAGACCTTGACTCAGTTGTTGTTTCCTCTGTGGTTGTTTCTGTTATTATCTCAGTTGTTGAATCTATTGTCGTAGTGCTAGTACTAACAGCTTTATCCCAAATCTGAATGATTTTCATCCCGTATTGATGAAGGGCGAGAAAGGCATAATTATTAGAGATAAATATTCCAACAAGGTTTTGATGCTCGTACCAACCAAGTAGCGATATATTGGAAGGGTTTGCGACATTAAGAACCCTCAACCCCTCTTGATGATCGGCAACAAATGCGGTAGTTCCACGAACCTGCACATCGCAAGTAAATGTTCCAGTATCGTATTGTCCTAGTTTTATTATATTCGTCGGGTCTGTTATATCAAGAATTTCTAATCCATTAGAACCATCTGCAACATAAACGGTATTATCAACAATATATGTGGTGAACACAGATCCGCCATCGCTATATTCCCCAATTAAAGACGGATTATATGGATTGGAAACATTAATGAGCTTAATTCCATCTTCACCACACGCCAAATAAGCGATTCCTTCAACAAATTGCAAACGACGTATATGCCCTCCATCATCGTACTCTCCTAGTTTGGTTGGGTTTGTTGGGTCTGATACATCAACAATAGTGATTTTACTACTCCATTGAGCATTAAGCCATTCAGTGACATAGGCAACATTTTTGTCTACATATATACCATCTGCTTCTCCATCACCTATAAATTGACCGATTTTACTAAGATTTGATGGGTTACTTATATTATAGATTTCTACTCCATGACCATGATCTGCAACAAAAGCTAAATCATCACTAATGAAGAGTTCATGTGGGAGTCCTCCATCAAAATAGCGATCCAACAGTTCGGGGTTTTTTGGATCACTTATATTTATTGAGACCAATCCACCATTGTAGTCGTGCATATCGCCTACAAATGCAATATCTTCCACAACTTGTATGTCAAAAGTATCCCCACCCGTATCTATTTGTCCTACTAACTGAAGAATTAGCTGTCGATCACTAGCTATCGATTCAGTAACTGCACACTTAGTTACACTTATTGTTAGAAGTAAAATAAGAATAAGGCTTCTTCCTACGATTTTCTGAGTTATTTGCATGACAAGTTACACATCCGCTTGTTTTCTAAATTTTATCCAGTTTTTAGCAAGAAGTGAGAAAAGTCCTAAGATAATTGGAAGAAGTCCAAAACTTGGAGAAGATCTTGACTCAGTGGTTGTCATCTCTATTGTAGTTTTTTCGGTAGTTGTTGTTATTTCTGGTGTTGTCGGTGTTACAATACTAATATTGAGTGTGTTAGTGAATATTGTGGGTGAATTTTCTGAACGTTCTTGATGAGGGAGATAATTATTTTTTGAAATGGTTAATGTTAAGTTGTCCAACTCATATGAAGAGACTGGAAAAGTGATTATGCCTTCAATATTGGAATTTCCCCGCCAATAGTGTGTATTGTTAGCTAATGTTACAACTGCTTGCTTAATTGGCTGATTGTTACTGAATATCTTTAATGTCACATGCGTAGTTTCATTTAAAATAGTGTATTCTAGTTGTGACGGAATGATTGTCCAAACAGGAACCTCAGGGTCACCCATTAGGTTATATTGAATAAGTGTCTTATTTGTGCTTTCTTCCCTCCCTCCAAATCTTAGAAAATCCTCAACATAGTCATTTTTTGCTAGAGTGAATGCTTTTCCTGGATGATTTGTCCCTACTTTGAAGAGTTGTTCCCAGAATCGTGATGATAAGCCTTGTGTGTACCAACCTCCATGATCCCCGTTGTACCAACCTGAATCGTAATAGGCAGAACCTGAAGAAGCTATGCAACCGATACCAGCTGTCCGAAGAATATATTCAGAAAGGCAATCTCCTGATGGAGCAAAAGTTCCCGTTGCACATGCACAAAGGAAATAAACCCCATATTTCCCCTCAGTATCAATTGTTGATGAGGTAGAAATGAGGGAAGCTGAAGAATGGCTATCGGTTCCATAATCAAATAATGAGTCGTTATCATTGTCGTGGGTGAAAGTCATTCGGTACATACCAGTAGAAGAGCCATGGGAATCGAACATTCCAGTGCCCACTCCGTTATTGATCTCTTCTATTATATTAGACTCGGTAAGGGGTTTGTCAACATGGTAATCAGTTGTTTTTACACCTTCAGTTTCTCCAAGAAGGGTGCTAGTCCAATCCGAAGGAAAGCAATTGTTTTTTATCCAATTGTGATTTCGGTTTGCATCAAATTCAGGGGAATCATCTTCATCAAAGACATTGTTATAGTTATCATCAGAATTAAATCGTGCAAACGCACCACCAAAAAGCGCATGTGTCATCCAAGGTCCAACTGGAGGGTTTTTTTCATAATTTATTAAACGGTCTATTAATTCCCTCATCTGATCATTATTATCCGCTGGAAGTCGTCCTACAAACACTTCAGCATTCCAATCGAAATAATTAATGATTGAAACCGAGCCATCGGGATTTGACCTCCAATTGTTGTCTAAATTAGCATAATAATGATCACAACTAACGCGGTAACCGCCTACTTTAACCGATCTAGTAGGGACGAAAGAGTGACCGCCAGCAAGTACAATCCATTCCGTGTTCTTTTCTTCATGAAATTCTTGGATACAGTTTCTGATACGTTCGGGTAGGTCTTCACCATCATAAGTCAAAGAAATATTTTCAACGGTTATAATAGCAGGAATTAATCCACGTTGTAATTTCCAAATCGTTAAAGGCTGAATATCATCAATGAATATATCCGAGGTGATGATTAGATAATCAATGTTATTTTGATTTAAAGTTGTAGTGTGGTCTATCTTGATTCTTACTCCTTGAACACCACTAACATTCGATGTAGTGGGAGATATAAGGTTCATTAATGGAATAGTTAAACAAAAAAGCATGAATAATATTATATAGCCTAGTTTCATGATAAATAACTCCTTAATAACTTATATCACCTTTCTAGATTTCCCTATTCTTATAACTAAAAAGAAAATCAGTGTAAAGATAACAAAGAAAACTTCAAAACTCGGAGAAGTTTTTGATTCCACTGTTGTTGTCTCAGTTGTTGTTTTTGTCGTTGATGCAGTTGTGGTTACTGTATTTTGAGAAATTATAGTCTCGGGGAGCCCTTCAATCTTAATGATCTCTAAGCCATCATCCCTATCGGCCACATAGACGAAATTCTCCACCACTATGAGGTCACGTCCATGACCACCATCAAAGTGTTGCGTTATTTTCGTGGGGTTAGCTGCGTCACTGATATTAAGAATTACAAGCCCGTCTCGCCAGTCTGTGAAAAAACATAGATCCCCTTTAATATAGGCTCTATAAGCATTGCCTCCATCATCAAATTTCCCCACTTTTCTGATATTAGAGAGGTCACTAACATTCAATATTATCAATTCCCCTGTGCCATCATAATGATTTGGAAAAAGGGCAAGGTCTCCCTCAACAAATGGAATCCAGAGATCCACACCAGCTTCCTGATATGCTCCAACTTCAAAGGGATGAAAGATGTCGGAAATATTGAGAATTACTAATCCTGTATAATCATCTCGATGATCTGTTACATAAACGAGGTCATCTACAATAAATAGTTTTGAAGCGTACACACCACTTGTGTATTGACTAATCCTAGTAGGGGATGATGGATTGCTACAATTCAGGATTTCTAAACCATGCAAATTATTAGCTATGAAAACTAAATCGCCTACTGCTTGTACATCAGTAGTAAATCCGCCATCATCATATCTAGTTAATAAAACAGGATTAGAATGCTCTGAAACGTTCAATATTTTAAGACCGTTCTCTCCATCTGCTATAAAAGCAAGGTTTCCTTCAACATCTAAAGCAGAAGGGAAACTACCGTCTTGGTATTGTCCCAATTTCTGGGGATTCGTAGGGTCGTGAACATCAATAATAAGTAAGCCACCAGGATTATTATCAGCAGTATCCAGAACATATGCAATATTCTCTACAACATCAAGATGGTATGCTTCGCCTCCCGTATCGATTTGTCCCAGTTCAGTTAATACTAGTTGCTCCTCGTCTAAGCTCAGTCCAGTGATAGTACAATTTACTACAATCAAATTTGATATAAAACAAACTATTAGACATCCAATTACTAAATAACTAATCTTTTTCATGATAAATTCACTTTCTTATTTGTCTTTGTTTATCTTATCTATAGTAAAAAGCAAAATTAATCCAAAAGAAACGATAGTTAGTTCAAAACTAGGGGAAGATTCAGATTCTGTTGTAATAGATGATTTAGAAATCATTGTGGTTGTCTCAACATCTTCCTCTACCCAAAGTTGAATAATCTCAAGACCGTCTTCAAATTCGGAAACGTAAGCTAGGTTTCCTTGAACAAAAACATTGCGTGCAACTCCTCCATCATTAAATTGAGCGACTTCTACAATCTTTTCAGGGTCAGTGATGTCAAGGATCTCTAACCCATCCTCAACAGCCGCTACAAAGGCGAAATTCCTACTAATAACGATGTCCCCAGCAATACCCCCGTCGTAGTGTTCATCAAGGAAAATTGGCTCGGTTGGGTCACTGAAGTCATAAACCAGTACACCCTTGTCAGGAGTGCAGATATAGCCAATATCAGCGACCGTTTCAAGAGCATAGGGAATCCAATCGAATTGTCCTACCTCTGTAATATTAGAAGGGTCCGTAATGTCAAGACCAAGTGTTTTATCTTGTTCATAATCTGTGATGAAGGCAACATTCCCTACGACGTTTATGTGATAAAGCGGATTACCATTAACAAACTCTCCGACCTTGGTAGGCTGTGTCACATCAGATATATCAAGGATTTGAAGCCCATCATATTCCGTAGCCATATAGACTAGATCATCCACTACTTCTATATGATATGTGTCTCTACCTCCAAAATATTCGCCAACTAGCTCCAAGTTAGTTGGGTCACTGATATCAAGGATTTTTAAGCCAGCGTGCTGAAATCCCACAATAGCATAGTTACCCCTGACTAAAAAGGTTTTTGCGCCCTTAACAGCGGGATTAATATCGTTATTACACTCATAAGATCCAAGGAGGGAAGGATTTGCAGGATTAGACACATCATAAATTAGAAATCCTTCTAACCAATCTGTGAGATAAACTATGTTTTCCTCAGCTTGGACATCATTTGCATAACCTTCTACAGGAATATGTCCAATCTCTTTGAGTGTGAATTCTTGGTCAATCGCGTGAGTACTATTAATACAACCAAAATTCAGCAAAAAAGCTATCACAAGACTTGTACATACTAATAACCTTGTTTTTTTCATATTCTATACCTCATTCAAAAAAAATGAAAAGAAGCAATTACGCTTCTAAATCACATAAACTAAGTTTTTAATTTGATAATCTCACCCATCCACACGTTTTCTTGTCTTTATGCGATTTTTAACAAGAACGGAGAAAATTCCTAAGAAAGTAAGATAGATTTCAAAACTTGGGGAAGATCTGGATTCTGTAGTTGTTTCTGTTGTAGTCAATGCTGTAGTTGAGGGTGTGGTCGTGGTTATGGTCGTGGTCGTCTCGGAGTATAAAGCTTCCAAATACCCATCAATGTCGAAACGAAAAATATAACCATCGATATTTCTATTATAGGTCTGTTGATATGCGGTACTAGTTACAGGAAAATCTTGTGATTCAGTATGACCTGTAATATAAAGATAATCGTTGGTAAGATATTGACTCCAAGGGTGATCAATTCCCACTCCACCTAAATAAGTACCAAATAATGGTTCACCGTTTGGAGAAATCATCATTATAATAATATCACAACGTCCGTAAATTTCTTCTTGGAATGCATCCAAAATGGGAAAGGCATTAGATTCAATGGTTCCACCAACGATGGCATCTGCGATTCCACTAACTATGATATTACCCTTAGAATCAACATCGACGCAGCCTACATGATCCCAACCAGATCCTCCAAAATAGCTAGAGAAATTTAATTCTTGCGCATCTGCGCTGAATTTTGTAATATACCCATCTGGGAGTTCTCCAAACTGAGGGTTTGCTTCATTATTGGTATAATTCGCTTTCCAAGCATTTACAGTTGGTAAGTCAGCAGACCAAGTTCTGCCAGCCATAATGATATTTCCTGATGAATCAACCTCAATTCCAAAGCAATCATCCGCGTGTGAACCGCCGAAATAAGTAGCATAGGTCAACTGACCAGAAGAGTTGTATTTAGCGATAAAAGCCTCTCTTTCGATACCATTTATAGAGTCTTGAAACGCATCTTCAGTAATTGGAAAATCTGAACTCATCGTTGATCCTGAAACGATAATATTCCCTTGAGCATCTATAGCGAAATCGGACAGACCCTCGAAATCATTACCACCTAGAAATGTCGAATATAAAATCGTTGAACAATTTGCAGATAAACGCATAAGAAAAAGATCTGATCCACCACCAATAACTGGTTGATGAGCACTTGCTGTTACTGGAAAATTAGAGGAGTTAGTTGTACCTAAGATAACTAGATTCCCAGATGAGTCAACTTCAAAATCAGAAAGGGTTTCATCTCCAATAGCACCAAGATAGCTCGAATAAATCACTGACCCATTCGCAGTAAATTTGGCAATAAAAATATCGTAATTAGCACTATAATCTTGCTGGTAGGCATTAGTCGTCGTAGGAAAATCGTTGGATTTAGTTAACCCTAATACTACAATACTATAATCTGTTACAACATTTACGTGTGTTGCTCCATCATTACTACTTCCCCCCAAATACGTTGACCATAAGAGTTGCTCTTCCTTATCAAATTTGGCGATAAAAGCATCACCACTAACCCCATGTACATCAAATCCTCCACCAGCATAACTGTGTTGATGCGGATTCCTGACGGGAAAATCAGTGGACATAGTAAATCCTGCTACAATGAAATTTCCTTGAGAATCTGTAGCCACATCTAGTATACGGTCGTCGTTATTTCCTCCTAGAAAGGTGCAATAAGTGAAATCCTCAATATCAACTTGCTGCGATTGATCTTGGAGTGTTCCAGATGTAGCAAAGCAACTGACAACCCCTATGACCAATAGCAGAGCAATCATAAGATGGTCTATTAATAAATTCTTCTTATTCCTCATAATATACACCTCATGAGCATTTATTTAGATATTATCACTAATTATCCCTTTTCCTTGTCTTTATGCGGTTTATAACAAGAATCGAGACAAATCCTAAGAGAACCAGATAAAACTCAAAACTCGGGGAAGATTCAGACTCTGTTGTAGTAACTGTTGTAGTTGTAGTAACTGTTGTAGTTGTAGTAATAGAACTAGTAGTGGTTGTCTCTGGGTAAAGAGCAGCTAAATAGCCTTCTATATCGAAACGAAAGATATACCCATCTTCATTTCCATTGTATATTGGCTGATATGCGGTACTAGTAACTGGAAAATCTGATGATTCGGTATCCCCTACAATATAGAAATGGTCATTTGATAGATATTGATTCCAGGGCATATCAGAACCACTACCTCCTAGATAAGAACTAAACATTGGTTGTCCATCTGGAGAAATCAGGATGATAATATTGTCCCAACTTCCACCACCACTGTGATTTTCCTGAAATGCATCTACGATAGGAAAACCATCGGGTCCTCCACCACCACTCACGAGTATATTATCATTAGAATCAACACTAACGTGGAGTATTGTATCCCAAGCGGAACCACCAAAATAACTGGAGAAAATTAATTCTTGCCCATCTGCACTTAATTTTGTGAGAATTCCATCTACCTCAATATCACTATAATTCTCTTGATAGGCATTTACGGTTGGAAAGTCAGAAGACCAGGTTCTCCCTGACGCTATAATATTACCTGATGAATCTACACCGACTCCAAAGCAATCATCCATGTGTGAACCGCCGAAATAGGTCGCATAAGTTACTTCCCCAGAAGGGTTGTATTTAGCAATGAAAAAGTCTCTATAGGTACCATTTATAGAATCTTGGTAAGCATCTTCCGTGATTGGAAAATTTGGATTTACAGCAGGTCCTGAAACGATAATGCTCCCTTGAGCGTCAATAACGAACTTGTCTATGGCTTCATACCCACTACCACCTAAAAAAGTTGAATATAATATAGTTGAACAATTAGGTGACAAACGCATGAGAAAACCATCTGTGCCTCCACCAAAGACTTGTTGATCCGCATCTGCTGTTACTGGAAATGCAGAAGAATCTGTTCCACCAGCGATAACTAAATTACCAGCAGGATCTAGTTCACAATTACTAACTTGGTCGTCACCTGAGGTTCCGAGATAACTTGAATAGATTAACGACCCATTAGAAGCAAATTTGGAAATGAAAATATCGTAATGAGCGCTATAATCTTGCTGGTACGCATCAGTTGTGGTAGGGAAATCACTGGATTTAGTTAACCCAAATACTACAATACTATCATCTGAAACCATATTAATGCATATTGCTCCATCGTTGCTACTTCCACCTAAATACGTTGACCATAAGAGCTGCCAATCTTTGTCAAATTTGGCAACGAAGGCATCACCACTAACCCCATGTATATCATTCACTCCACCAGCAAAATTGTTTTGATAAGGGTTCTTAACTGGAAAATCACTAGATGTGGTATATCCTGTAATGATAATATTATTTTGTGAATCAATAACCAAGTCTCGTACATGATCTAGCATATTGCCTCCTAGAAAGGTGCAATAAATGAAATCTTCAAGTTCCACTTGCTCTGGTTGGTCTTGGAGTGTTCCAGACGTAGCTAAGCAACTGATGATCCCTATGGTCAATAGTAAAGCAATCATAAAATGTCCTATTAATAAATTCTTCTTATTTATCATACTCTATACCTCAGTGAGTATTTTTGTTGGATACTATCACCCATTCAAACGTTTCCTTGTCTTTATGTGGTTTATCACAAGAACAGAGAAAATTCCTAAGAAAACTAAATAGATTTCAAAGCTCGGGGAAGATTTGGATTCTGTAGTTGTTTCTATTGTAGTCATTGCTGTCGTTGTGGTTGTCTCGGGGTATAAAGCTGCTAAATACCCCTCAATATCGAAACGAAAAATATACCCATCTTCATTTCCTATGTATGTTTTCTGATATGCGGTACTAGTAACCGGAAAATCTGATGATTTGGTAGAGCCTACAATATAGAGATGGTCATTGGAGAGATATTGATTCCAAGGCATGTCAGAAGCATTGCCTCCTAGATAAGAACTAAACACTGGTTGTCCATCTGGTGAAATCAGGATAATAATATTGTCCCAACTTCCACTATGGTTTTCTTGAAACGCATCTATGATAGGAAAACCATCGGGTCCTGCACCACCACTAACGAGTACATTATCACTAGAATCAACACTAACATGGTGTATTGTATCCCATGCGGAACCACCAAAGTAACTTGAGAAAATTAATTCTTGCCCATCTGCACTTAATTTTGTGACAATTCCATCTACCCCGTCACTATAATTCTCTTGATAGGCATTTACAGTTGGAAAGTCAGCAGACCAGGTTCTCCCTGACGCTATAATATTACCTGATGAATCTACACCAACTCCAAAGCAATCATCCATGTGTGAACCGCCAAAGTAGGTCGCATATGTTACTTCCCCAGAAGGGTTGTATTTAGCAATGAAAAAGTCTCTATGGGTGCCATTTATAGAATCTTGGTAAGCATCTTCTGTAATTGGAAAATTTGGATTTACAGCAGGTCCTGAAACGATAATGTTCCCTTGAGCGTCAATAACGAACTTGTCTATACCTTCGTAACCACTTCCACCTAAAAAGGTCGAATATAAAATCGTTGAACAATTAGGTGACAAACGCATGAGAAAGCCATCCGAACCACCACCAAAGACTGATTGGTTAGCATCTGCTGTTACTGGAAATGTAGAAGAACCTGTTCCACCCGCAATAACAAAATTACCAGCAGAATCTAGTTCACAATCATTAACCTGATCGTTACCCGAGGCACCAAGATAACTGGAGTAAATTAATGTTCCATTTGAAGCAAATTTGGCAATAAAAATATCGTAATTAGCACTATAATCTTGCTGGTAGGCGTCAGTCGTGGTAGGAAAATCATTTGATTTAGTTAACCCTAATATTACAATATTATCGCCTGTAACCACATTAACACATGTCGCTCCATCTATATCACTTCCGCCTAAATACGTAGACCATAAAAGTTGCCCATCCTTGTCAAATTTGGCAACAATAGCGTCACCGCCAACACCATGGAGATCGTTCTCTCCACCTGCGAAACTATCTTGGTAGCTATCCTTCACTGGAAAATTGGTAGATAAGGTGTATCCAGTCACAATGAAATTTCCTTGTGAATCAGTAACCACATCTCGAATATAGTCTTCATTATTACCCCCTAGAAAGCTACAATAGATGAAATCTTCAATATTGACTTGAAGGGGTAGTTCTTGGTGTACCGCAAGGGTTGACACACAACTAACGATACTTATGTTCAATAGTAGAACAATCACAATATTTCTTATTAGTAATTTCTTATTGTTTCTCAAATTGTATTCCTCAATGCATATCGAGCGCTTGTTTCATCCTTTACAACGTCTGATCCAAAGGATAAGGCTCGATGAACCACCCCAGTAAGATATAGAAGAATTCATAAAGGAAGGATGTATTTCCATTAATGGAAGTATTTTCTCATCCATTATAGGTAATAAATCTTTAATGATAGCCGTCAAAATCTCTAGATATAATTTCTTTTGGTTATTATTAAGATGAAAATGAGTGGATAGGGCGGAAAGAAAGAATGAGCCCTTATTTGTCTTTTTTAACTTCTTAATTCCCTAAATACGTACTTTCTCCTATCTTTTTCTCTTTTAAACGATCAATTGTGATTAATAGGGCATCATTCAAAATTGATAAAAATTTAAAGCCTTTAGGAGTGATTGTAAAATTTCGATAACGTGCGTCATGAAGAACCTGAGTAGATATATGTGCCTTCACGTATTGTAAATCGATTAGCTTTTTAATTTCTCTAGAAAGGGTAGCGGGAGGAATATCTAGACTTTCGGATAATTTAACAGGATTGGTTTCGCTAGGATTCTGATAGGCAATTTCAATCAATGTTAAAACGGTTTTTCCCCTCATTTTAGATCGTAGGTCACTTCGAATATCGGTTGGGAAATATTCTACCATAGATGCTTGAGATACTTCACCTAGACGAGGGATCTCTGGTGATTCCGTAATAAATTCTGTTTTAATGTTATCTAACCCAATGATCACTTTATGTCTGATTTCTTTTAATGATTCGACTTTACTGGACTGGAAAAATCCCGCAAAGGTTTCTTGTCTCCTTAATCTTGTGTTATAGACGAAATAACCTGATCCAATTCCCGATATAACAATAAAGGAGCCAAAAAGAACAAATAGTTGGTTTATGGGATAATTAGGTTTATTATCCGTATTCCCAGAACTAGATATAGGATTAGAAGTTGTGGTCTGAATGCTAGAAGTAGTAGTGGAAGATACTGCTGCATGATTGTCAATAGTGAAAAAACCATCAGAGACATCTGTTCTCTCACCCCAAACTTTACTTTCTGCAATAACTTGAATTAAATAATTATTGCCATCTGGATGGAGTGAAGTATCCCAAATATAAGTTGTATTGTTGGTGTAAGATACTAGCAGAAACCATGTATTTCCCCCATTGGGTGAATAGCTTACTTGAAACCAATGGATATCAATTGTAAGTGGCGAGGCGAGAGTCCATTGGATTGTTATGGTTCCATTAAGAATTTCTCCACCGTTCGGATATGTGATCTCCAGATCATCTAACGGAAGTCCGCTAGCTAGACGTAATAAACTGGAAGGAATTAAATTTAATTCGTGAGAAGAATCTTTATAAAGGACTTTTCTATCTAATATCCTCCCTTTGGTCTTAATAGGTACCGATTTCCCTATCATTAACTCTTGTTTGCTCGAAGATGCAACATCACAAATTGTAATGGTGAAATTCAGAATTATCAGTATTGTAATAATTACAATTACCGTTTGACCTAACTTTTTCATCATAGATTCCACGAGCATTGCTTTCTCAGTATTATATTCCATATAATTTAATTATAATCATATCTATCTGGATTCTGTTATAGTACATGCTGTAAAAAAATACATAATGCATAAATCCTTTCATATCTTTTCTTGTTTATAGATTCATAATTTAAGATACTTTTTTCATAATAAAGAATTTTAGCCCATCGCAAATTAATTCTTTCTTTTTGGGGTTCTTTTCAGCGATAACTCTTTTTTTCTCTTTTAATGGCGAACTATAACCTGTACCTTCAAGGGGTTTATCTCTCAAGAGATTTATGCATTT
>JAEOTF010000212.1 GCA_016840025.1 Candidatus Hodarchaeota archaeon | reverse complement strand
GAACCAATTTTAATTCTTGGAGGGGTTCTAAGTGTGTTAGTTTTATCTTTACGTTTTGGTAAAAGACAAAAGATGTGAAAAAGTAACCTATAAATCTATTAAATGGATGTTGACAATGAAAATTTCTTCTAAGGAATATTTGGAAGATCTAAAGGATCCTTTGTTGAGAATAGAAAATTTAACCGTTCACTTCAATACTCATGAAGGAATAGTGAAAGCGGTTGAAAATGTAAATCTTTCAATAAACAAAGGGGAAACTTTATGCCTTGTAGGAGAATCTGGATCAGGTAAAACTGTCACAGCATTGTCAATCGTCCGTTTGCTTCAGACACCTCCTGGTAAACTAGTATCAGGTGAAATCATTTTTCAAGGTCGGGATTTACTCACAATTCCAGATATGGACATACGAAATATTCGTGGTGAAGAAATTACCTATATATTCCAAGATTTACTTGAATCATTAAATCCACTTCATACAGTTGTTGAGCAAATTGCTGAAAATCTTAGAACTCATAGATCTTTAGATCAAGAGGAAGCAATATTTGAAGCAATAAGGATGATGCAAATCGTAGGAATTTCTGCAGCAGAAGAAAGGGCATCGAATTATCCACATCAATTCTCCGGTGGGATGAAACAACGTCTTATGACAGCGATCGCTGTGTCATGTAATCCTACTTTACTAATTGCAGATGAACCAACAAGTTCCTTGGATGTTACTATTCAAGCGCAGGTTTTAGTTCTTCTCAAAGATCTGCAGAAAAAGTATCAGACGAGTATTTTGTTTATTACCCATGATTTTGCCCTTGTGGCAGAAATGGCAGATAGAGTTGCAGTGATGTATGCAGGAGAGATTGTTGAAGTAGGTGAGGTTTTTACTATTTTCGAATCTCCAGCTCATCCTTATACTGAAGATCTTTTTAAGTCTCTACCTAAAGTGTATAATAAGAAAAAGCCAGATAAACGATTGAAAACAATTCCAGGATCTACTCCAAATATGATTGATCCTCCCAAAGGATGCAAATTTCATCCGAGATGTCCTAAAGTCCTACCTGTTTGTAAAACTGAAAATCCTAATAATCGACACCTAATGTCAACACACACTGTTAAATGTCATCTTTACAATTGAAAATAGCATTTTGGTAATTGAGATGAACACACTACTGGAAATTAAGAACTTAAGTAAATTGTTTCCGGTACAACAAGGAATTTTCGGAGCTGATGATAATCGTCTTATTCACGCTGTCGATTCAGTGGATCTAACAATTCGTCAAGGAGAGAGTATAGGTATAGTTGGTGAGAGTGGCTGTGGAAAATCCACATTGGCTCATCTTATTGTAAAATTACTCAGTCCAACAAAAGGGAATATTACTTTTCAGGATAAAACGATTGAATCTAATTTCAGTAAAAATGTACAATATGTATTCCAAGATGCATTCGCTAGCTTAAACCCCCGAATGCGTGTGTTTGATTTGCTGCAGGAACCATTTCAGATACATAAGTTAGTAGATAAGAAGACGATACGGACTGAAATTATGAATCTGTTGAAGTTAACAGATTTAGAAACTCATCATCTTTCTCGATTTCCTCATCAGCTGAGTGGAGGTCAGAAACAGCGAGTAGTTTTGGCAAGAGTTTTAGCGTTAAAACCAAAGATTGTTCTATTAGATGAACCTGTCTCCGGCTTAGATGTTTCGATCAAAGCTCAAATTATTAATTTGTTATTGGATATTCAAAAGAAGTTCAAAGCTACATATATCTTTATTTCACATGATTTACCCACTTTACAATATATCTGTGAACGAATTTTGGTCATGTATAGTGGTCAAATTATTGAAGATGCTCCTGTAGAGGAATTATTCTCTTCTCCTAGACATCCTTATTCAGAAGGCCTAATTTCATCTATTCCAATCCCAGATCCGAAGCAAAGAAGACTACAAGCAAATCTAGAAGGTGAAATCCAGATTCCTATAAATCCTCCCCCGTTTTGTCGCTTTGCTGGTAGGTGTAAAATATCTACAGAGAAATGTCTTCAAGAACAACCTGAGATGCAATTATTGACAAAGCGACATTCTGTTAGATGTTTTTATCCATTAAGTTCTAAATAATCGATTGAGTAAATTACCCCTCATCTACCACCTTAAGTGCAGTTGAAACGTAGTCTAGAAGAGATGCTTGTTCTATTTTCTCTTTTAGTGATGCATTTCGCTTTATTAGAAGCATCCATTTCTCCATTTCACTCTGGATCGCTTTTTTCTCTTTTTGTATACTTTCAATAAGAGGGAAGATTCCATGTTCCTCGGCAATACTTAAAGCTTGAGTTAAGACATCATCAGCCGTTTGAGCTTCTCCTTCAATCAATGAAAACTTGGAAGTTAACTGTAATGTGCGTATTAGTAATAGAGGAGATTCTTTTCTTTGTGAGGTAGATTGTACCTTGTTTAAAGTCGATTTAACTTCATTAAGTACATTCTCATCTCCTGTACTCTGTAATTCGAATATTAGAAGCTCACAGAGACTATAAAGGCATAATGAATCGAAATATGAAAAAGGTAAACGGTCTTTACTAAGACTAGTAAAAATTTCTAATGCTTTTACTTTGGCTTGTAATCGGGTTTTAAACTTAAGTAAGTACCCCTCAGTAAACTGCACAAGTTTTGTACTTATTAACCTTGCATTATTTTCTTTTAATTGGTTTAATTCGTCATAATATGTTTCTGCGTTTTGAATTAGTCCTAAATCGACATACGTAATAATTTGAAGTACAAGTGTATAACTAAGTGCAATATGATTTGATTTATTGGTATTATACAAATAACTTTTGTCCAAGTATTCCAGCGTTCTCTTATATTCTCCTTTAGAGTGATGGACAAGCCCCATATTCCAGTAAATGTATCCTGGAGTATATTTTTCCATTCGTTTTACGCGGATTTTCACAAAATCACGAGATTTTAAGTAAAGCTCACTTGTTAATATCAATATCAGCAGTTTGACTCCTATGAGAGTCACGTCAGGAAGAAGTCTCGATAAGGGGATATTCACAAGAAAATCTATTGCAAATATATGAAAAAGCAGGAATGCGAAGGGAAAATTTAGTAAAAAGGAGATAACTCGAAAGAATAATCCTTTTGGCTTATTCCTAAAAAATCGAATATTTGAATAGGTATGAAACAGTGTTTCCTTAGAATTCTCGTATAGCTCACCTAGGATTACGTACGGAGCTAAAGTAAAAATCAGAGTAATTAAAATTACTAGAAGTGGGATAAAGATCCTGACTATAACGGGCAGAAAGAAGATATTCACTATTGGTATTATAAGAACACCAATAAAAAACATATCAAGGAATGATAAAGGCGCTGTTGTAGCTTTTCTTTCCTTTCTCAGGAGAAAATGAAAAATCGGTTCTCTATATAAGATTATGGCAAGACCTGCAAATCCACACAAATAAGTTAGTAGAAGACCATCTTGTATAGCTGGATTACTTGATATTCCGCCAGGAGTCGATGAAGAAAAGAAGTTCACTAAGAGTAAGACATTAAATTCCCCATAAATTAAGTAAAAAATATTCCAACTGATCGATAAGCCAAATAAGATCCCTAGAAATTGATAGGGAAGAGGACTTTTCCTTAGACCTTCGTAAGATAATTCAATCACCTATTTTGGCTCTCCTTTTTTCTGG
>JAEOTF010000211.1 GCA_016840025.1 Candidatus Hodarchaeota archaeon | reverse complement strand
TTCAGTGACTCTATAATTGATTTTCTGGAGGTTATATCTCCCTCAATAATTTCAGGTTTTTCACCAAGAATATCTCTAGCTTTCTGGTAATTTCGTGATAAAACTTTAACAGATTCACCTTGTGCTAGAAGACAATGTACAATGTGTCTACCATAGTGGCCTGTTCCACCAAGTACGAGAATAAAGTTCTGTTCCACGTCTTTATGCAAGAATTATGCCCCTTTGACTTTTTTATATCTGTTACTACTATGGGTAGTAACACATATAAATGTTACCACATAGGATGTATCGAATAAAAGGTGAGTCATATGGATGTTGATGAAAAGCTAATACTGGATGATCTACAAAAGCTTGGTTTAACAAAAAACGAAGGAAGAGTATTAATATCCTTAGTAAAATTAAACAGGTCTGTTGGAGCTTCAAGGATTGCTAGTGAGTCAAATGTTCCACGAAGCAAGATTTATCAAGCCTTTGAGGGACTTGAGGAGAAAAAGATTGTGACAAAGGATGAAATCAAGGGTAGTGCGAATGTTTATCGACTTCTGTTAAGTCCCGCTCAAATATTAACTCACTTACAGCATATAATGGTTGATCCTATTGAGGAAGCCGTCAAAAGATCATCTGAGAATTTACTGAACATTATTAATTCTATAAAAGAGGAGGAAGGTATGGACGAGCTTTTTCTAATCAAGGGGCTCGGTCATATTACTAGGATAGCAAAAGAGATCATAGATTCTGCAAATTATCTGGTCATAACAAATTTATTTCCATATTATCTTGAACCACTAACTTCAAATCTTATTGAGGCAAAAAAAAGAGGAGCTCAAATTAAACTCATTAATTTAGACGAAGAAACCAAAGAACTAAGCAAAACAATTGCTATTGATTCAATTTCTACTGAAACTGGGGGAATAAGCATAGAAACGCTGAAGCACGCTGGGAAACTATTCATACCAGATGAAAACGACTTCTCTTTAGAAGCAATCACGTCTTCTTTTGAAGAGTTCCTCCAAGAAAGGCCAAACTTCCTTCTAATCGATCCAAATACAGAAAACGCTAATGCCATATTAATTTTGATGGACCCAAATGATCTGGTTAATTCAAACGCAGTCCAAACAAGAAATCAGATTTTCATTAGATCGATTGACAGGCTAGTAAATCTTGTCGTAAATCTTGCTGGAAATTTAAGGCTTCTCTTGGAACGTTTAGAACGATTCCGTGTATGAATCTTGCAATGTAAGATCATCTCTTCACAATTAATGGGAAAAAAGAATGAAGAATGATATAGTAAAACGCTCTGAATCTTGCTTCTAACTTCCTACTTTAATATCAGTTCTAGAGGGGAGAGATCATGAGTTTTTGAGGAATTATTGAATTTAATTTTCTGAGAATAACAGAGGAGAAAGATCAAAAATGTATACTTTTCCAGTTCATTGTATTTCTCTTAAAAAAGCATCTAACACCCCTAATGTGCTAAATTGTAGATAATAATTACTATTCTTTTTTATTCAAAAATCATGATAATAAAAATTAGTATACTAAGTATTTGCTTAGTAGCAACTCTTTATTCAAAAATCATGATAATAAAAATTAGTCCATTATTCAAGTATCCGTATGAACAGAGCCTTGACAATGACAATATATTGTCTATTAGGGTGAATGATGTATACGGGCCAGATGGTAATATTTGGAGTGGTGGACAGGGTGGTGGAGATATAAATGATGCGGATAACTATGCTAGTTATCCATTATTTACTGGAAATTATGCAAAATGGTTGTGGTCAAATAGTGCGGTTAATGAGAGTAATTCTGATCCATATAGATTAGATCACTATACTGATAAACCTGAAGATGGTGAATCAGGATGGTGGTACGATCTTCCCAAAGAGATAGGCTATTATGTAGGTACAAATGATTCGTTGAGAACATCAGTGGGATTGGATTATGGTAACTATTTTGATGGTGAATACTTCAATAGAGCTCAGTACGTGTCTATAGAAAATGTATCTCATGAAGGATATTCACCAGACGTCAGTGTCGCAATGTCATTGATGAAAGAAAACGGACATGAAGAGAGTCTATTTTCCCACACTATTGAGGATATGGGGAAGGATGATAAAGTTTCACTAGGTGTAGGTACTGCAACTAGGAAGGGTAACAACACAAACACTGCAGCACAATGGACTGACTATCCTGAAGACCAATTTTTGGATTCTGAATATTCAAAATCTGTTGCTGCAAATAAACTGTGGGATGATAATGGATGGCATCAAGAATGGTTCACAGATTCGATAACAACGAATACAAACTTAACAAAGGAGTCTGTAATAAGATCACCGTTGGTAAATTTATTTAATAATCAAGAAGGATATGAGAGAGGTTTTCCAAGAGACTATCCTTTTAGTGTTGATGATTATGTGATCCCACGCGGGATTTCATATGATGGAAATAATCAAAATCCTTCAACGACTACATATAATTATGGAGCATCGTTGTCTTGGTCATATTCTTCACCAATTATTATACAGGACGATTTTCAAGCCATTTATAGCAGTAGAAATATTTGGGGTAGTATATCTTCATATTATCCAGCTCAAGAACCAATTATAAGTGCTTATAATATAGGGGCAACTCCTTATGTGGATCTTGTGATAAGAGGACAAGAAGATCCTCTCGGTCTCAATGGAGGGACTGATTTTGGTCCGTTATATTACTCACCTAACAAAGTAATTGACGGAATAACGTATGGTGG
>JAEOTF010000210.1 GCA_016840025.1 Candidatus Hodarchaeota archaeon | reverse complement strand
TTCTCAAAAAGAAGGCAGTCTTATCGGTTTAAGAGGTCCATTTGGTAAAGGATTCAGTCCCTCAGTGTCTAAAAACCTGTTAGTTATTGGTGGAGGGATGGGAATGCCCCCTTTACGCTTTCTAATTCACTGGTTTCTAAAAAAATCCTCACAACAAAGTAAAATTGTCCTCATTCAGGGAGCTAATATGAAAGAAAGTCTTGTCTTCAAAGATGAGTTTGAGAAATTACCAATTGAAACTCACTTCTGTACGGATGATGGGTCGTGTGGATTTCATGGATTTCCTACAATTTTAATGGATGAATATCTCGAAAATTCACATATAACCAAGGAAAAATGGGAAATCTGCACATGTGGTCCAGAAACAATGCTAAAAAGTATTCTACAGATAGCGAAAAAGTATGGAATGGAAAAACAGACCCATATTAGTCTCGCAGATCGTCATATTCGATGCGGTTTCGGAATTTGTGGTTCCTGCTTTCTCGATGATTTGGGGTTAAGCGTGTGTCACGATGGTCCAGTTTTCCGTGGGGATTTATTACTGAAAGTTAAGGACTTTGGGCGTTATGGTAGAGGTTCTGATGGTTCAAAGTACCAGTTATAGTGAACTTAATCTCTATAAATCCTCATAGGTAATCTTTCCTTTATGAATTGTCATCACAGGCCATCCTTGAAGTTCCACTCCGTCCCATGGGCTCCATTGACACTTTGTCTGAAGTTCTTCTCCACGAACAGTCTTTCGTTTCTTTAAGTCTATCACGGTTAGATTTGCAGGTTCTCCTTCCGCAATAATTCCTTTCTCTGATAACCTCATTAATATTCGTGGATTAACTGCTAATGCATCAATGATCAGTTTCAGCTTGTAATTGTCTAAAGGTTTACATGAATCCAGCATAACAGGAAGACACGTCTCTAATCCTGGAACCCCACTCTCATGTTCGTCCTCTTTATCAGCTATGCTATGCGGTGCATGATCGGTAGCAATAATATTGATCTCTCCTTCTAAAAAAGCCTGCAATAATCTCTGTTGAGCTGATTTTGGTCTAAGTGGGGGGTTTGTCTTTGCCCATACACCTAATCGAGAATAATCATCTGTGTTAAGCACTAAATGATAAGGAGTGACCTCAAAAGATATATCATGGGGTTTTAATAGTTCTATTGACTCATAAAGTGATACATGTGCAATATGTAGATACCCCTGAGTTTTATTATTTTTTATCAGCTCTAAAAGTTTCTGAATTGACACTATTTCACATTTTGGCTCACGAATTTCACAATGATACTTAACAGGATCATTATATCGGGCTAGATTGGCTTCTATCAATAAATTATCTTCACAATGAACCGAGATAAAAGATGAAGACTGTTTTAAAAGCTTAGCGATATATACTGGATCAACTATGTATTTTCCAGTTGATAAGCCTATGTAAGCTTTTATGTAAGGATATTCTAACGCAAATGGTAATTCTGTTTCTCTTACAAGAAGAAGATAAGGAATTATCTTCACTGTTTCTACTTTATCTATTTTCTGCAGAACTTCCTCCAAGCTGCTGGACGAATATATTGGGGGAATTTTGTTTGGCATATCAAAAATAGTAGTATAACCACCCGCTGCAGCAGCTTGTGCTCCAGTCTCATAAGTTTCCTTATATGATTGTTCAAAATCTCTGAGATGACAGTGAATTTCAACGAGGCTTGGGATTACTAATTTTGAATGAAGATCAATTTGAGGAGTCTCTTGTCCAATTCCCTTTGTATTGCTTCGAGCTATCCGTTCAATTTTGCCAGTTTCTTCCGAAATCAAGAGATTACTTTGGACTATCTGATCCTTTATCCATAATGATGCATTTTTTAATAACATTTTTAGACCTGAACTGAAGATATCATTGTGTTGTATTTATTAAGCTCCTTAATTGGATCACTATGATAAATAATGCCCCGTCCTACATTAAAAACAACATTATCTTTAAAATATTTAAGTAATTTCTCAACAGTACCCCCTTGAGGTCCTACTCCAGGTGATAAGATGAATTTATTAGGTATCTCTTTAGCAATTGTACTAAGTTCTTTTTCTCCTATAGTTGCTCCAACAACAGCCCCATCTGCAAAATCATTAACTAACTGGCTATAGTGTTGGTAAAATGGTATACCTTTAGTATTCTCTGTTTTCATCCATTTTGCTTCAGGATTAGACATTAATACTAACATAATTGTCGCTAATCCATGAGAACGTGCTTGATTACAAACATCCTCTACATTACCCGGAAAGGGGCTGAATGTAAAAGCATCAAATCCTTCTTGTTCAAATTGAAACAATGCCTGATCGTTTGTTGATCCAATATCAGATAATTTGTGATCAATGATTATTGGACGTCTATTCTCATGAGATTTCGACGTTATTGCCTGTATTTGCTTCTTTGACAAATCTAAAATATATTGTCGATTGACCTTGTAAGAACAACAGTAGGGACTCAGCTCTTCAATTAGTTGTAGGATTTTTTCCTGTTTATTTTCTCCTTTCTTTAATGTATATTCTTTTCTACTTCCAAATATAGCCAAATCCAAACCTACACATATACTACTCCCACTTTTTTCCTTCGCCCCCTCAAGTAAATCAAAAAATTCCATGAACAACACCTTTCTGACTTTTTAATATTAAATAAAATACATGGACATAAAACTAATACGG
>JAEOTF010000209.1 GCA_016840025.1 Candidatus Hodarchaeota archaeon | reverse complement strand
TCCTATAAGGGTTGTAGGAACTGTTTCTGGGAAGACATTAGGCTCGATAAATAGAGAACCCCTACGAGCACTTAGCTTCGGGATTGCTATAAGCGTCAACATTTGTTTAAATTTCATTTTAATTCCTATATTTGGAATTGTCGGAGCAAGCATATCCACAGCATTATCACAGATACTCTTATTCACATTATTCTTTTATTTTGTAGCTAAACACTTCCATCGAATACCATTACATAAAATTGCTTTAAAACCTTGTTTAAGTGGTTTAGTAATGGCATTATTTCTTTTAACTTTTACTGGGACCAATCTATTTTTGCTTATCACTCTCTCTATTGGAATATATTTCATTGTTTTATGGATATTAAGAACCTTTGATTCAGATGATAAGAAGATTCTACGTGATCTTCTAAAGCCAATCAATCAAGTGTTACTAAATACAAAAGAATAAGTATAAATCATTTTATTAAATATCTTTATTACATCTGAGGGATTAAAATGTTTCTTATCAAAAAACATTGGCCAAAAATAAAATTTGTGTACTCTTAAATATTATGAATAGTATCTCTAGACTTGTTTAAACTTATTAAGTAAAATCCCAGTCAATTTTATTTGTGAAAAAGTGCATCGCCAAACTAGGATAGGATGGGATGCACTATGCTTCGGAACTTGAAACAGCATATAGACAGAAACATTTTTTCCTTGGTATCGAGGAATTATGGGTTGAGACGACTATTTAGCTGAATCGACATGGATAAAGTAATTAATAAATCCAAAAGAAAAGGGTTGATTAAATATAAGAGGGAATACACTAGAGAGGGAGATTTACGTTCCATCGTAGGAATGCACATTTATGATATACTAGAGATTGATACTAAATATAATATATACGAGGAATGTTATAATGGACAAGGTTGCTGGTTCTAGATTATTAGAAAATATAAAAAGAGACGGTCTGTATAATTACTATTTGATTCTTTTTAGAAAATATACAGAGTTTTTTAATCCTGAGTATTCGATGGATAAAGCAGTTCATATTATGAAAGAGGATTGGGATCACTTGATTGTGCTTGATGCTTGCAGATATGACATGTTCAAGGAAATTGTTGACTCAAATGCAGGTTACATCATTTCAGCGGGAAGCACAACCCAGGAATGGATCAGAAACAATTTCAAAGGGAAATTCAAGGATGTGGTCTGCATTGCGGGGAATCCTCACTTGTCTAGTGCAAATTTATATAAAACATTCGGTTTCGTCCCATTCTATGAGATTATTGAAGTTTGGGATTTTGGTTGGGATAAGAAACTTAAGACTGTCCCCCCTCAAACGGTAACTTTCGAGGCTATAGAGGCGATAAATAAATATCCTAATAAGCGGCTTCTAATCCATTATAATCAACCCCATCATCCCTTTATAAGTGATAAATATTTACTATCAAAGGATGATGGTACATGGCATACCTTGGAGGGAGGAATGTGGGGTGGAGAGAAGACAACGGTATGGGAACTTGTAAGACATGGTCAAATATCAATTGAGAGAGTATGGAAGGGTTATAGGGAAAACCTAAAAATCGTGATAAAAGAGGTTAATAGGTTAATTGAAGAACTTTGTGGCAAAATCGTGATTACTTCAGATCACGGAAATCATTTAGGAGAGAATAGGGTGTATGGTCACGTTTCTGGAATTAGATCTGAGGAATCTGTAAAGGTTCCATGGTATATAATCAAAAAACAAAAAAAGTATGATGACAGGTCTTTATTAGAACATAAAATGAATTCACATAAGCTCGAGTTGGAACTAATCCAAAAGAAGATAAAATCTCTGAAATTTAATAGTCGCTTGTGAATAACTGTGTTCAATCACTATTCCTTTTATTCTATCTCTAGACTTGTATAAACTTATTAAGTAACATCCAGTCAATTTTATTTGTGAATATTGGATTACAATATACTAAACTTTAAATAGGAGACTCAGACTGAGATTTACAATAAAAAAAATTGCAGGGATAACTTTGAGGATAGAGATTAGGGAGAAACCATGGGATTTAGTCCTCGTGATAGTGCTGGCCTCATTGTTGCTTGTAGTTGCATTTACAGCCCAAACAGGTTCATTACGAGTAGTTCTCGGACTTGCATTTGTACTTTTTATGCCGGGGTATGTGATTGTATCTGCACTGTTCCCTAAAGCTGAATCAATAGATACTATTGAGCGTGTCGCATTTTCGTTCGGAGTAAGTATTGCAGTTGTTTCTCTCACCGGGCTTTTATTAAATTATTCCCCGTGGGGTATTAGACTTTACCCGATATTAGCATTGTTGTTCCTTTTGATCATCTCAGTCTCCATTATCGCATGGTATAGAAGAAGTCAATTACCGGTGGAAGACCGCTTTTGCATTGTAATATCGATCGAGTTGCCAAAAGGAGAAGAATTTACAGTAGTTGATAAAATACTTACGATCATATTGGTAATTACTATGATAATCGCTGTTTGTTCTTTATTTTATGTTATAACTGCACCCAAAGAAGGTGAGAAGTTTAGCGAGTTCTATATTTTGGATGAGAATGGAACAGCGGAAAATTACCCCTCTAATCTAACAATCGGTGACAATGGTACGGTTATCGTAGGGGTGGTCTGCCGCGAGCATGAAAGAACAAGTTATACAGTTGAGATCGGTCTAGTCAACTTAACCGGTGAGAGGGAGAATAGGACGCTTTGGAGGAATAATTTCACCTTGGAGCATGATCAGCTAAATGAAATCATTTTTCAATTCAATGTAAGCGATAACGGAACCTTCAAATTACAGTTCCTTCTCTATATCGACGATATTAAAGAACCGCATAGAGAACTCCATTTATGGATAAATGTAAAATCCTAAAGGAGAAGGCACGTTAAATGGTAAATTCTGAGTTAGAAAATCAAAGGTTTCAAAGCACACCTTATGGAAGGATACTGCTGACGCTCTCTTGCATTCTTTTCGTAGATGCATACCTTTTCACAAATCTCATACCTGCCCTTTCTGCCACAGCTATCATATTATATTTAGTATATACCAAACTCGATTTAAGAAATACAATTAAGAATCTCGACATTGACATGGAGAGAACAATTCTTGAGAAGATGCGCTTCGCCAACAAACCTTTTAATATCATACTTAAAATAAAGAATAATTCTAGTGTGGCACATCTCGAACTCGAAGATAAAATTCCAAGGGGATGTACGCTTTACAAAGGAACAAACAAATATTCGACATTGGTAAGTCCGGATGAAGAATACAAGATCAAATATTCTATCTATGCAAGCGAAAGAGGCAACTATACATTTGAGGGACTCAAAGTTACTATAAAGGACAAAAGCAAACTTTTTCAATATACTATGGATTGGGCGCTCATATCGAATATAAGAGTCCATTGCAATATAGATACGATTAAAAAAGCCAAAACAATAGCTAAAAGGGAAAAGCTTGAAATAACTGTTAAAGCAAAAGATAAAGTAACGAAGACTGAAAGTTATGAGTTCGATAGTATAAGAGATTATATGCCAGGCGATAGATTAAAGGATATTGAATGGAAAGCGACATCTAGGCTCTCCAAACTAATGACAAAGGAATTCGAGAATGAGACTGCTATTACTTCAATTATATTATTAGACTGTTGTAAAAGCATGAGACAAACAACAGGTGATAAATCAAAAATAAACCATGGTATTCAACTTTCGATTCAATTAACAAGGTTGTTTCAAGCATGGAAACACCCAATTGGATTTATAGCCTTTGATGAACATAAAGTATTGAGTAATATAATACCGAGCGATAGTTATGGGCAATTCGACAGGATTTTCAACACAATGCTTTATATCCCAAATCAAATCTTCATAGACGAATATAATACCAGTTTACCAACGGAACTATTATCTCCTAAAACTGAACTTAATAAACAATTTATAAATGTGATTGGATCTTTTTTTACTAGACGACAAAGAAAAATTACGAGCATCATACAAGCAACGGGTATATATGAAGCGATAAGGATGGTAATATCAACGACTGAGAGCAGAAAATTTCTTTTGTTGATTACCGACCTTGAGACAAACCTCCCCTCTCTATATGAAGCTCTGAAGTTAGCCAGAAAATATAAGCATAGAATTGTTTTAATTACACAGTTTACATATTGGTACGATTCTCACTCTACGGAACTCTCTCCTGACTTAATGGAGACAATTTACCAAAGCTATACCAAAAAACAAAAAATTATAAGGAAATTGAGAGAATTAAATATAAAAGTGATTGAGATAACACCACAAGATACAGGACGAAAGGTAATTAGAGATTTAGAGAGGTATCCAAGATGAAAAAGCAACTTTTATTGGTATATTTAGCCATTGTTCTCCTCCTTCAGAGCGAATTAGAACTCTTCTCAATCCTTCTTGTTTTCTTCCCTCTCGTCATTCTTTCTTATGCATTCCTTACTAGAAAAACAACCTATGGAATAATTGGATTTGTATTATTTCAGTTCCTTGCACTTCCCATAGTCAAATTACTCAATTACAAAAACATTGGAACTACTCTCTTTATTGTAGTCATAATGATTATCCCCTCACTCATTCTCCTTGGGATGATACTAAATCTAGAAAACAAAAAAATCCCATGGGTCAAACCTAAAGCTGTTCCTATCAGTACGATTATATTAATCATGACAATAATCATTGTAGTATTATTTATTCTAACTCAAATATCTCTATTCGATATCTATCTACAGGCCGCAGAGGCCACTACCATCCAAATACTTCTTTTAGCCTCGATGACCATAATTACATGCACACCTTTTCTTGAAAGGACGAATATAAAAAAAGTTGAATAATTTTATCTATCATGTCTTTTCTCGACGTTTAGGTACTTCAACTTTATCAAGAATATCGTCGATTATCTTCTCAACAGTAATATCTTCTAATTCTGAGTCAATAGTGAGCAACAGTCTGTGATTGAGTATTTTAGGTGCTACAGCTTTTACATGATCTGGAATCACATAATCACTTCCATGAATCAAACTATAAGCTTTAGCTGCGTACAGCATATGTTCTCCTGCTCTTGGACTTGCTCCGAACACAAGTTCATTTCTATTCCTGGTCTCTATTATAATATCCCTAATATATTTTAAAATGCTCTTGTCTATAAATACCTTTTTATAACTCGCAGTAAGCCTATTAATAAACCCATCTTCAATAGGTTTAGTTGTTATATTTGGATTACGATTCTTTCTATATAGAATTTGTAGTTCCTCATCTTCAGATACATAATCCATCTTGACCTTATACATAAACCTATCAAGTTGTGCCTCAGGGAGATGATATACACCTTCAGTTTCAATGGGATTTAAAGTAGCCATTACCATATAAATTTCTGGTAATTTGAATGTTTTACCTTCAATTGTTACCTGCCTCTCTTCCATTGCCTCAAGAAGCGCAGATTGCGTTTTTGGCGATGCTCTGTTGATCTCATCTGCCAATATGAGTTCGCTAAACAGAGGTCCTTTTCTCAGACTGAATACATTCTTTTTCTGGTTAAAATAGTAGTGGCCTGTGATGTCTGCTGGGAGCAAATCTGGAGTGAATTGTATTCTGGTATACGCTAGACCTGTTATTCCTGAGAACGTTTTGGCTAATGTTGTCTTAGCTATCCCGGGTACACCCTCGATAAGCATATGTCCTTTAGCTATCAAACACACCAAAAAATGATCTACTATATCCTCGTAGCCGACTATTACATTACCAATCTCACTCTTAACTAAAGCACATATTTCACTCACCTTGTTAAAGTCTATCTGCTTGTTTCTGTCATTCATGTGTTCCCTCTCCTTCTCTAGTTACCTCGTCTATAATTTTTGTTAATGTGTTCCTATTCCAGGTCGGATGACGCCTTAGTACAGTGTTGATCGTTTCATCTGCAGTCTGCATCGATTTTTTCTTCCTAAATCTTCCAATATAACTAGATATTCTGTTTCTTGTTGTTATAATTATCTGTTTTGGGAACTTTGTTCCTACAACGAATAGAGTTACACCTAAGAGAATAAGTATACCTATTTTTTGCAAAGTGGCTAAAGCAGTCATAGCAAAGAAAATCGACGAGGAAGATTCTGTCGAATCTCGATGGCTCTCATCTATAATTACGACATCCCTACCATTACCCAAATATCCAAGCAGATTTTCATTGAACACTGAGTTATCTAAATATTTGTACATGAGATTTATTAGAACGCTCGGGTCCGAGAGTAGAATCAACTCCCCTTCACCATATCTCTCTATTGCTAATACAGGTAAAGGTCCTTTTCGTTCCCGCTCGTCCATCTTCCCATTCAAATTGTTATCAAGCCAACTTCCTGTGCTAGAGCTTGCTAGAACCGTTGTGTTTCCACCCACAAGAAGAGTGGTCGCATGGTTGAGAAGAAGCCGAGAGACATTACTTGTAATTGAATGCTCCTGAAAATCGAACACCACACCATACTGTGGTTTCTTCTCGTATGCTAAATCAATGAGAAGAAACGAGGAAAAGCGAGTTGTTGCATTGATCTTTTTCAACAGATCATTTCCAGTACCAAAATCGTTAGCTAACAGTATTTTTCCTCCATCTAATAGAAAATGTTGAATATAATTTGCTTCTTTATCTGAAAAAGTAAGACTAGGTCCTATAATCAATATTGAAGATTTATTAGATTCTCGGTCGTAATTTATAAATGAATTGTGAACGATCTGGGTATCAGCATCTATGTTCTTTACAGAAATTTCTGGAAGAAGTTCCCCTATTTTATCTGTTCTTACAGTTAATTTACTACAACCATTCCAACCTGTATTATATATGCTAAAATCCGTATCAGTTGTCAAAATAGGAACTGTTAGTGCTAATACTATGAAAGCAAATGCCAATCCATAGATTATGAGATATTTGTAGAACCGTTTCATCGAGGGTGTCATCCTTTGGTCCCCCCAGCTCGGGTAAACATCTTCTTAATGCCTACCATGAAATCATCTAAAGTATGGCTCTTGATAGGATGGTTTGAATACATCGCCTTTTCGAAGATTGTTGTAATCGAATGGATCTCAGTAAGGGGGAAACCGTTGTCAGTGAGTTTTTGCGCAATATCTAAATGTGTGTAACTAGGTTTGACCCTTAATACCTTATTTTTTTCTAGAATACTAAGTAATGTATGGTACCCTATTATAATGGTCTCTCTAAGGCTCTTTGTTTCTTTAAGCACCTTTAATTTGTTATCAAGATCTTCTGTTTCTTTAAGCAGTTTTTCTGTTATTGCTCCTTCGGGGTACGATTTTGTCACTAATTTTTTTCTGAGTGGACGTATTTGATGAACGGAATCAGGAACTGGTCTTTTCTTTCTTGCATATAATACTACTGAAAGCAGAAATACAAGGATGAGGAGGACGATGAGAAGTAAATTATCATAAATTTTCTCAAAAAGAGATTTACTCTGTGTTGTTGGTACTTCTGGTTCCTTTATCTCAACCTCTAGGATGTCTGATTTTGCTTTTCGCCACTTTACCTCAATAGGGTTAAATTCTGAATGAACATTATAATTGCCAACAGCCATTCCAGAAGTGGAATACACATATTTATACTGACCTAAATTATTTGTAACAACCTCACCAACTTTTTCGTCTTCAATATAGATTTCTATGGTCATATCAGATAAAAGGATGTTATCAAGTTCGTCGATCAATTGCCCAAAGAATGTTATGTTTTCTCCTTCGAAAACCACGGTCTCAAGAATTGACAATGCTAGGTTCGTGGGGATGTTTATTGTAACATTAACCTTCTTAGAAAACCTGCCGATATACACATCATTTGATTTGAACTTAGCTCGGGCAACATATATTCCAATCGGGATTTCTGTGGTTTTGAGCTTAAAACTATAATTACCCTCGATATCTGTAAATATATTTGTTATTGTAATGTTATAGAAATAGGGTGTGTTACCCAGCGGATTATCGAAATAAAGTGTAATATTTTCGTCTGCTAGGCCTTTTCCTCGATAGTCAACTAACCTACCAAAAAACGGTATAGGCTGTTTTGGAGAGTAAGCTGGATACGGTGTCAAAAGTGTCAATTTTATAGGAGTCCTGCCGACAGTGATATGTATCCTATCTGATTCGTATAAACTATCATTATAAATCGTAGAGGTATATATCTCAAACTTACCTAGTGTATGGTGTAGAGGTATATATTTTTTGAATTCATATCTTCCGGTGCTATTGGTGAGAACTTTCCCTAACATTTGGTTATCTATAAATACAGTTATATTCTGTCCGGGTATATGAATACCTTCTGCAAAGAAATAGCCGTAGATAATTAGCTCATCACCCAAAGCAATATCAGGCATATCGGCATAGATAGAAAGATAATTAGGAATTACAGTAAACAATTCTGCAAGCTCCTTTGTTGTATTTTCTTCTGAACCTATAAGTTGTTTCGACTCTATTATCAGTTCGTCCAATGTAATAGTTGAAAATCCCTTTTCATTGATTTCGTTCGTATTATTCTCTATATCCTCCATTTTATCTTTCACTTGCTCGGCATTGATTTCTGTATTGTTCAACGATTCAAAAGCATCATCAGCAGTTATATTACTGCTACCAGTATCATTAAAATAATCTTCTGCGATCGTAAGGTTTTCTTTTAAGTGACTATAAAATAGAATAAGACTGGTAGTATTAAAATCGAGGTTTTGAAACGATGTTAGATATTCCTCTAAGTATTCGTAGCTTGTAGCTTCACCTTTCATCTCCTCTAACAGTATTTCTGCTCCTTCTAATAACTCATGGAACTCATTGGCTTTTGCCATCACGATACTCATATTCTCTGGTGAGTACTCCATATTCACCAAATAACTCAATGTTTCTTCGGATAGTACCTTCGAGTCCTCTAATAAACTCAACAGTATCTCTAGGTTTTTCTCAGCCTCCTCAAAATTTTCATGCACTGGCGGCGTTTCAGATAAGGCTCTTTGGAATGCGAATGGTATCACAAGGAAAGTGATAACTATGATTTTTGATGCCCTCCCCAACGACATTAGTAGTGGATATATTTGATGTGCTCTTAAGGTTTTCGGTAAACAGCAACCTTACTGGCTCATCGCTTTCTCGGGCTTGTGTCACCTTACAAATTTACTCCAATTATAGGAACTAGTAATCATAAATTAAAAGACAATAATTTTATAACTAATCTATGTTATTCCCAAGGCAGAAAGAGGAAGAAGATAGGATGAATATTAGGCGTTCTTTAAGAAAAAACTCATGTGAGGGCAAAAAGACGATTGAGGGAGAGATTGTTGTGAAACTTATAAACAAAAAAATACTAATTACAGGTGGAGCAGGCTTTATCGGAAGCCATCTCGTTGACAAGCTGGTTGACATGGAAAATGAAGTGGTAGTTGTGGACAACCTAGCAACCGGAAGAATGGAATTTCTGGGTGAAAGCATGGAAAAGATTAGAATAGAGAACGTGGATCTTGGGGAACCTGATTCCCTTACACCCATCATCGAGGGAAGCGATGTGGTTTTTCACCTTGCTGCAAATCCAACGGTGAACATAAAAGATGAAGAAACAAGACTGCATCTCGACTCCAATATCATCCTTACGTTCAACGTACTGGAATCCATGCGAAAAAAGGGTGTTTCCAACATCG